>DAOQNB010000433.1:0-5733 GCA_035335845.1 Acidobacteriota bacterium
TGAGCCCGGTACCCTTGGTTCTCAATGAGATTATACCAATTTGGAATGGAACCTTCGTATGAGAAAGCAGTCAAGTAATTCAATCAAATAAACTTAGTGAACTACTGACTACGGGCTACTGACTACAAACTGGTATTAGAGTCTTCCGATGTCGTTTCCGACTTTGCGTCCGACATCGTTCATCAACATCGAAATTGCTTTTTGGAGCGATTCAAACTCACGCGAATGATGGATCATTGCCGCCATCTCTGAGACGGTATCCACGTTAGCGCCTTCAAGCGCCCCCGGTACGACGCGCACACCGGTGACCTGTTGCGGGGTAATCCCGGTCTGGTCATTGAGCGTCAGCAGGGTATTGCCTTCCTTCACCAGGTCACGGCTGGGTTTATCAAACCGGACAACCTGGAATTTATCAACTGACTGGTATCCAACCGTAATTTCACCATCGGGCGTAATATGTGCCTCGCCGGGTGGTAGCGAAATTGGCCCTTTTTCGCCCATCACTGGGTCTCCGTTGGCCGTGGTGAGTTGCCCGCTCGGATCACGAGTAAAATTTCCGGCCCGCGTATATCGAATTCCCTGTTGGGTTTGCACCACAAAGTACCCGTCTCCCTCGATGGCGACATCTAAATTTCTTCCGGTTTGACGGATGGTACCGGCTGTGGTGTTGAGTGCCGTTCCGGTGACCAGTCCGGTGGAGCGGGTATGCGCGGCAGCCTGTGACGGGTCGAGTTGAGTGATGGCCTGGGGATTGATGCCCGTCGGGGCGGCTGATTGCTCCTGGGCAGATAGCTGGATTGATCGGTACAGCATATAGTCGCCCTTAAATCCTGGTGTCGAAGCATTGGCAATGTTGTTGGCTGTGACATCAAGGGCGTTTTGGCGGGCCCGTAGTCCCAGGTACGCGGTGTATAATCCGTGGTCCATAACTGATTCTCCTGATTGTCAAAATTTCATAACGTGAGGACGTTTCTGGGCCTGATTCCTTCAACCTTGGATGGAATTATCCTTCCACCCGGAGCCCGGCGCCCTGGGTCGTCAGACTCAAGATAAGTTCAATCTCTCCGTTGGGGGTATTCAAAAGCGACGAGATCGCATCGGTATCAAATCCACGACGGGCCAGTGACAGGACCCGGTGTCGGCGTTCCGTCAAACTCAATTTGGTCGGGCCAGCCTGGGGTTCGGGTTCGGGTGACTGCGTTCCCGCCGGGACTGGTTTATTGCGAACCCGTGATTCGAGCCAGGCAATGCGCGAGGATTGTTCCACAACGCGTTTGGACAAACTGTTCAATTCTTCTTTGGAACTGAGCAGTTTGTTTTCTGTTTCCCGGACCTTTTCTTCTGCCGTTTGAATTGCCTGACGAATTTTTCGCATGACAATCAAACTGACCAGGCAGGTCACCAGGATCGCCAGCGCACTCATTCCAGCCGTCCAAAGAAAAATATTCATATATGTTCACCCAAGGAGTTGAGGTCGTTCGTGCGGGGACGCAATTTCAGTGATGCGGATTCCATAATATCCATCAATGACCACCACTTCGCCACGGGCAAGAAACCGGCCATTGACCAGAACTTCGACGGGTTCAGACGCCTCCCGATTGAGTTCAATCATGGCGCCATTTCCTAATCGAACCACATCCTGGAGCTTGAGCGTGGTTGTCCCAAACCGGACAACCAGATCCATTTCGACGTTGAGCAAGCGCTCAATATTGCGGTGCCAGTTTGCCGGTGAGGGCGAGGGGAGAAAGGAAGGTTCTGAAACAAAGGGAGGTGCCGAGGCGGGTTGTTTCCAGGTGGAGGCCCCGCTCTTGATGGGCTGGCCGATAAACAGAACCAGCATATCGGCCACAAGCTGATTTTCAATCGTGAAGGTCAGCTTGCCGTGGTGGACCGGGCCATTGACCCAGGTTTCCAGCGGTGCCGCGAGCAGGTCAACATATTTGACGTCGCCAAAACGAACCTTTCCTCCTGGATCGAGCCGGGAGGCGGTTGATTCCAGGACCGTCTCAATCACGGCCCGGCACCCAGGCATGGGTTGTGGGTCAGGTGGCGACCCGGCAATCTGGTCGAGTTCAAAGGCATCGTCGCGTTTGAGCAGGCACATCCAGGTTCCTGGCAAATTCCCGCTGGCAAGTGCAATAAACCCGGCAGAAAACCCGTCGGCTGACGCCTGGACGGTTTCAAAATCGGCCCCTTCCGACGGGGAAAGCAGGGTCAATTGACACGACACCGGGAGTCCGAGAATCCGGGTTGAACGCTCATCCCAGGCTTGCTTGAAAGTGCTGAGGGCCTGGCGTCCGAGTTGGTCGGGCATACTCACCTCGCTCCGGGTTGGCTGGGTCTGACCAGGGAATGCAGACGTACAGCCAGTCGGTCATCAATTGAGACCAGATCCCCGTGAAATTTAATCTCATTCCAGATACTGACTTCGATAGATTCATTGGCGCGACGGTCGAGCCTGACGATGTCGCCTGGCACCAGATTCATCAAATCATCAACCGTCACCTTTGTTCCATGCAATTCAGCGGCCAGTGGTACCGACATACCCGCAATATTTTGCAAAATGGCATGGGTTTGTTCAGGTGAAACATTTTGGATTTGTGAAAACGAAGCCTGGTTAAACCGGTGGATAATCGGTTCCAAGGTAATGGCCGGAATACAGAAACTCATGGATCCACGGACATCATCAATTCGAATTTCAAACATAACAGCCAGCACAACTTCATTCGGGGCTGCAACTTGCAGGAGTTGTGGGCGGGTTTCCCAGCCGGCAATCGAAAAATCCATATCAATGATCGGCTCCCAGGCGGCGTGCAGGTCGCTAATGACAACTTTGAGAAATCCTTCCAGCACCTTTTGTTCCAGATCCGTTAAGGGCCGTTGTTTGGTTAACTGATGACCGGGCCCGCCGAGCTGGCGATCAATGACCGGAAAGGCAATCGAAAGATTGAGTTCCAGGACGGCCAGTCCCTGCAACGGGCTGATATCGAGTTTAAAAATAGCCGTAGGGTCAGGCAACCGATAGAGATACTCAAGGTGTGATTGCTGCTCAATCGAAACCAGGGTGACCTCGGTAATGGCTCGCAACATCAACCCTAAATTGGAAGAGACATTGCGGGCAAAATTATCGTGCAGCAGGTACAGCGAGTGAATCTGTTCTTTTGAAACCCGATCTGGCCGGCGAAAATTGTATGGAATAACCCGCTGCCGCTTTTTCGAGCCAGGTGCGACCGCTGCTGGAACAAAGGGTTCAACCGGGGTTGCCTCGGGTCCCGAAAATGGATTTTTGGCCACCGCCCCAAGTTTGTTTCCCAGCAACATGGATAACTCGTCACCTGTCACCAGGTCTTTGGGCGAAGATTCTGCGATTGACGCGGCAAAAGTTGGGTCTGGCATAGTCCTCCGGGAAAGACCGTTTGGATGGAATGAAATTCCTGGATGATGAAAGGGTTAAACCCTTGAGACGCTTGTATTTTCCTTAGCCCCCGGCCCCATACCCCAGCCCAAAATGCTCTTATCTGGACTGGCAAACCCGTGATCTGACTGGCCGCGAACCAGATGGATCGTCTTTGGTTTGATTGAGCGTGGTGCGCAGGTGGAGGATTGCCTGGGTATGAATCTGGCACACTCTGGATTCGGTGATCCCTAACACGGCGCCAATTTCTTTGAGGGTTAATTCTTCTAAGTAATAGAGTGCGACCACCTGTCGCTCGCGCTCTGGCAGGTTATCAATCGCCTGGGCTAAGCGTTCTTTTCGCTCAGTTTGCTCATAGACGACCAGCGGCGAGTGCGCCGGGTCATCAGGAATGCGACTGATGGCCAGGTGTGAGTCTTCCGGATCATCTTCGTCTCCAAAATCGGTCAGGGTCAGGCTGCGGATAGTTCCGAGCAGCACCTGAAATTCATTGAGCGGTACCCCCATCGCTGTGGCGACTTCTTCTTCTTCGGCGGGACGGCCATGGGTGGCTTCAAGCCGGGCATAGATGCTTTCAATTTCACGCGACTGTCGCCGGATTGACCGCGGCGCCCAATCGAGGTGGCGTAAACTATCTAAAATCGCCCCACGGACACGAACTTCGGCATAGGTTTTAAACAACACCCCGCGAGCCGGATCAAATTTATCAACTGCATCGAGTAACCCAATCACCCCCGCACTGATCAAGTCTTCGAGCAGCACGGTTGCAGGCAATCTGGCGGCGATCCGTTCGGCAATCCATTTGACCTGCGGAAGGTGGGCCTCAATGAGTGTATCTGTGTTTTGCTGGCGGGCAGATCGGTTGTAAACCGAAACACACCGCCCCGTGCGGGATGGAATTGGCATAGGTGACACAACTCATTCTCCTGGTTACTGGATGTGCACCACACCCTGAATTGGGGCCACACACCACACTGACGTTCCCTCAGGTTTAAGCAGCGGCGGCTGATGCGGGAGATGTCAGAATTCTGACGGCGACGGCATTTGGCGTGGCCGGAACCAGGTCTTCAGGGATCCGTTGCCCCGTTCCGAGGTAGGCCAGCGGAAGTTTGGTCTCTTCAATGATTTCAAGTGCTCCGCCTGGTCGAGAGGTCTCGTCCCATTTGGTCATCACCAGTTGATCCAACCCGTACACTGAAAATTTACGAAAGGCAATCTGGGCATCAACCGGGTTGGTTGTGGTTTGTAATACCAGTGTTTTCAGTAATGATTTTGACTGGCGAAGATACTCAGCCAGTTCGAAATGATCGGAAAGGTCATTGGGGCTGCGGCCAACTGTGTCAATCAGGACCAGTGACCGGTTGGCGTGTTTGTGGACCAGCGCATCCAGTTCGGTGACGGAGCGGGCAATGTGACACCGAACCCCAATAATTTCAGCATAGGTCTTGATTTGTTCGACCGCGCCGATCCGATACGTATCGAGCGAAATAAGTTCGACCCGGTGTTTGGTATGGAGTGTGGCCTGAGCCGCCAGTTTGGCAATAGTGGTTGTCTTTCCGACCCCCGTTGGGCCGACAAAAATGAGTCCAGCGGGTGCTGATACACCCGGAACGGTTTCCAGAATGTTTTTTCCAAACGGCACTTTATCAATCAGCAGCGAGGTCAATCCCATAGAAATCACATCTTCTCTGGTTCGGGGTCGAGTGGTAATCACACGCCGGTTGAGCATGGACTGCACTGCGTACCGGGCCTGGTTTGGATTCAGGCCAAGTGCCGCCAGATCAAGAAAGGCTTCAAAGTACGGTGAGTCATACAACTCAGGGCACACTTCAAATTCAGCCGCCATCTCGGCCTCCAGTCGCTGCCGCAACATCGAACCGCTCAAAAGCTGAAAGGCATATTTCATTTCCCGGAGTTCGGCCTTGATGCGTGAGAGTTCTTTGGACACAGCCGAATTTTGATTTCGATCTGAGGTGGCCGGTGATGGCGTCGGCCCCGTCGGAGACAGGGTAGCCAAAAGGGGTTCGGTTTGCGGGGTGCGCGGCTGCCGGTCTTCCAGCTCTGGCGACGGTTGAGCCGAACCGGTCGCACGTTGAGGTGTTTTGCCAAGCTGGGCCAAAAAATCTGAGAAATTAACCGGGGACGAATCGTCGGTCACAGGGGGGCGGGTGTCTTTTGCGGAAGTCGTACTTCCGGCGCGTAAAAACGAGGTCAGCGACGACTTCCGGCTATAGTTTTCACCAGCCGTCGTTGAACCTGCCGTCTCGGCCTCAGCCGGTGTCATGGGGGTCAGGTCAACGGTGTCGAGTTGTAAATTG
>DAOQNB010000434.1:0-5731 GCA_035335845.1 Acidobacteriota bacterium
TCTTCATTCTTCATTCTTCATTCTTCATTCTTCATTCTTCATTCTTCATTCTGTCTCTCTGTCACCGAGTAACTCCTGCACTTTGTCAAGGAATGAGTCGGGAGGAAAAGGTTTTTCCAGGAAGCACGATTGCATAAACGCCTCGTTTTTGCGCAGCCCAGCATCCACATATCCTGACAGATACAGAATCTTCATCTCCGGGTGATGTGGAGAAAGCACTCTCACCAGTTCGAGTCCATCCATTTTGGGCATTCTGATATCAGTCACCAGCAATTGAATCGGCTCTCCATATTCAGTGGCAACCTGCAACGCCTCAAACCCATTCTCGGCTGTCAGAACAGCATAGCCTTGCTCTTCTAGTAGTCTTGTGAGCAGTCCGCGAATCTCAGCTTCATCCTCAACCAGCAAGATCAGTTTTTTCGGTTTACGGACAGCCTGGTCGGGAGAATTACTGCGCTCGCCCAGTAGCCCAGTCTGGATCCGCGGAAAATAAATCGAGAAGCTGGTCCCAACACCCAGCATGCTATCAACCACAATATGGCCGCCGCACGTCTGGACGATCCCGTAGACAATCGCCAACCCCAGGCCAGTTCCACGACCAGTATCCTTGGTTGTGAAAAACGGTTCAAAAATACAGGCTTTGATCTGCTCGTCCATGCCGACACCGGTATCGGTGACCCCAAGCAAAATATATTTGCCGGGGTGGAGTTCAGGATGAAATTGGGTAAATTCCTCATCCAGCTCGATATTTGACGTTTCAATGATGAGCTTTCCACCATTGGGCATCGCATCCCGGGCATTGACCGCCAGGTTCATAATGACCTGTTCGAGCTGGCCAGCATCAGCACGAATCATCCCTAACCCCTCATCCATCAATAAGATCAATTCCAGTTCGTCGCCCACCAGTCGGCGCAGGAACTGCTCTATCGCGATGACCGAATCATTGAGGTTGATCGGCCTTAACTTTACTTTCTGTTTGCGGCTAAACGTCAATAACTGCTGGGCCAGCGCCGCGCCGCGTTCACTGGCTTTTAAAAGTTGCTCACTAATGGGGTAACAGTTATGGCCAGGCCCCAGTCTCTGCTGCAAGATGTTGATATAGCCGATGATAATGGTCAGCACATTGTTGAAATCGTGGGCGATGCCTCCGGCCATACGACCAATGGCTTCCATTTTTTGGGCCTGGCGGAGTTGTTCTTCAGCTTGTTTTTGGGCGGTAATATCACGAGCAAAAACTAGAATTTGACATTTATTGGCCAGGTAGGTACACCGGATTTCAACATCAACCAGCCGCCCGTCTTTGGTGCGATTGATGGTCTCAAATTGATCGCCACCCCGCTCCACAATTTTTTTGAGCTGCGCGGTTATCTCTGAATCAGTCCATTTGGTATCAATTTCACGGATTTTTTTGGTCAAGAGTTCCTGACGGGTGTAGCCCAGCATCTGGCAGTAGACGTCATTGGCATCAACATACTGCTCGTGGCTATCAACAATACAAAACCCGTCCATGGTTGTATTGAGTAAGGTCTGATAGGTTTCCGCATTCTCCCGAAGTGCCGTTTCAGCTTCTTTAAACTGAGTAACGTCGGTGATAACGGCAAAGTATCCTATAACCTCTCCGCTGGTGGAACGATGGGGAATCAAATATCCATCCAGCCAGGCCGTGACATGGCGAAAGTGAACGGATTGACAAAAATGGACCACCTCGTTGCTGAGGACCCGTTCAATCAATGGTTTCAATTGGGAAAAAGCCTTCGCCCCAATTACTTCCGGAAGCGTTTTCCCTTGAATTTGGGTTTCTTCAACCTGAAAAAATGTCAGATAGGTTTTATTGACAAATTGATAGCGCAACTCACGGTCAACGAGCCCAACCAGTTGCGGCAACGCATTGAGGATCTCGCGGAATCGTTCTTCACTTGCCTTGAGCGCCAGTTCAGTTATTTTGCGTTCAGTGATGTCCTGCAGGGCCCCAGCCAGACGGACACACACCCCATTTTCAAATTCGGGTTCTCCCAAGGCACGAACCCACAATAATCTACCAGTCCCTGTGATCAAGGGTAATTCCAGGTCAAAGCCTTCCCCATCATAGATTCCTTTTTCAACCGCCGCCCGGATCACGGGTCTCACCTCAGGGGCATAAAAATTAATGGCGGATTCAATACTTGGTTCAAACTTTGACTCAACCTCTTTGATACGGTAGGTCTCTTCCGACCAGGACAATTTTTGAGCTGGTATATTGAGTTCCCAGCCACCGATTTTGGCGATTTTGGCCGCCTGTTGGAGCAATTGTTCCTTTTGACGGAGTGCTCGCTCAGCTTCTTTTTGGGCGGTGATATCCCAAATCATGACAACGACATTGGTGACCATCCCTGAATCATCAGCAATTGGCACAAATGCCACATCATAATAGACGACTCGTTGAGTGACTGACCATTCTTGAACCTTCTTCAAATCAACGGTTTGGGAGCGGGCTTCTACTGTTTCCCCCTGCAACGCTCGTTTGAACCAGGTGGGTGAGTTCAGCGATTGGGCAACCGGATCGGTCAAAATATTATATTTCCCGATAGCAGAGGCCCCAGCATCAGAGTGGCCTAAAAAGCGACTCATCGCCGGATTGATCCGAAGCAAATATCCATCCGGTGAAAACACTTCCATCGCGACGGGCGAATTTTCAAACACCGCATTTAAGAACCGCTCGCTTCGCTTGAGTGATTCTTCGGCGTATCTGGACTGGGTAATGTCAATCACGACACCATCCCACACCGTTGACCCATCCGGAGTCCGTTGCGGGGCAGATTGACAGTGGATCCATCTCAATTCTCCGGTTGTGGTGACGACACGGACCGTGTGCTGAAAGACCGAGAGTTCAGCCCAGGCTTTGGACTCAACAGCCAGGAGTTCGGGCACATCCGCTTCAAGAACTGAGTTGTACGCCAGATCAGCATCCGCCATAAGGGCTTCGATTGAGTAGCCAAGCATTCGTTCAGCCCCGGCACTGATATAAGTATATTTTCGCTTTCCTTCCGGAGAAATCACAATCTGGTACAGGGCGCCGTTGGGCAGATTATCTCCGATGCGCCGGAGCCGGCCCTCACTTTCGCGTAAGGCATCTTCCACCTGTTTTCGCCGGGTAATGTCCAACAGATACCCATCAGCAAAGACCAGTCCTCCATTTTTATCCAACACCGGTACGGTATAGTCATACACCCATCGGACTGAGCCATCAGCACAAACGATGCGATAGTATTGTTCGGCAAACGTCGGAAGCGGATGTTGCTGCTGCAGCGTTTGAACTTCCAAATGAACCCGTTCACGGTCGTCAGGGTGGATAATGTCAATCCATTCGATGACTCCATTCACCAAATCAATCGGATCATACCCAAACTGCTTCACATTGGCCGAAACTGAGATAGTTCGATAGGGCCAGGTTGTTTCCCATCGGAAAATCACGGCGGGTCCGTACTCAAAGAGTTGTTCTTTCTGCTGGAGTTGCAACTCAACCCGTCTCCGGTCGGTGACATCGGTTTGCACACCGACAAAATAGGCTGGTGCCCCACGATGATTAAAGATTGGGGTAACGACTAATTGGTTCCAAAACGGGGTTCCGTCTTTGCGGTAATTGAGTAACTCGCCGTCAAATTGACGATATTCAGCAATCGCCTGCCGCAACACTGCAACCGTGGCCTGATCGGTTTGCGGCCCCTGTAGAAACCGACAATTCCAGCCCAGGATCTCCTCTCTGGCATATCCGGTCAACTTCACAAAGGCTGGATTGGCATAAATGATCGGGCGGTCTGGGAGCGTCGCATCACAAATGATCATTCCGTGTGGCAGAGCCTCGACCGCCCCCATCAGCATCGTCAACTGTGAATCAGCGGCCACTGGATTGAGAAATTCAACGATCCCAACCACCCCGGCCCCGCTGGTTATCGTGCTGAAGGTGACTTCCACCTGAAGCGGGTTGCCACCAGCGTCACTCCGAACGGCAATATGTTTGGGGATCACTTCACCTGCGGCAGTGCGGTCGAGAAGAAGGGCATGGGCCTTCAGATCTTCAGGTTTGACAAAGGGATAGGCACAATCTTTCACTTCTGCAACAGCACACCCCAAAAACTGCTCAGCGGCTGGGTTGAGGGCCTGTACCTGGCCAGCCAGGTCAATCACCACAATGGGGACCGGTGACCCCATAAAAAACACCGATTGATGGAGCATGGCTTGACCGAGTGAATTTTTTTCGAGGGCCGTCCCCTCCCAGCTTGTTTGATGTGACATCTCTGGTAAACCTGTTTGTGGGAGTGTTTCTGACACCTTGATTCAAAATCTGGCAAGACAAAAGATGCCATGTAGGATCAGCCAGGAACGGACAATCCCGATCTGATACTGATGAGGTGAGGATAAGGCAGGAGGCGTGACGGGTGCTGGAAACAAATGACAGAAATGAACGGGGCGAGTCACCATTGTAGTCGCGACCTGCAGAAACTCAACCTGATTTTAGTACCAATCTGGAAAAACCCGATATCTGCCAGGACCTTCCGGTTCAGGCTTTTCTCAGAATTTCCTGGATTTTTCCCAGCAGTGTGCCTGGATGAAATGGCTTTTGCAGCAGAACATGATTGCCCCGGTCATTTTTTTTCAGAGCCGGTAAATCGGCATACCCTGAAATATATAAAACCTTGAGGTCAGCATTGTGGAGCAAGAGCTTCTGAACCAGTTCTGCCCCATCCATCCTGGGCATGCGGACATCTGTCACCAGCAGGTGGATCTTCTCTTGATACTCAGCCACCTTGCCCAGCGCATCAACCCCATCGCTGGCAGTGATCACCCGGTACCCGGCCTCAGTCAGAAACTCGTGAATCAGTTCACGAATGTCGGTGTCATCTTCGGCGACCAGAATCGTTTCGTCTCCCTTTTGGTGGACAGGTTCAGGTGATTGATTTGTTTCAGGCAGCTTTCCGGTTTGAAGCCGTGGGAAATACAGCGAAAACCTGGTCCCCTGACCAACCTGACTATCAACCAGAATATGGCCGCCAGACTGCTTTACAATGCCATAGACAATCGCCAATCCCAGCCCGGTGCCCTTCTCTGGCGTTTTGGTCGTGAAAAAGGGTTCAAAGATACAGGACTTTGTTTGATCATCCATCCCCAAACCATCATCCGCAATGCTGAGCACAACATAGCGTCCAGGTTTGACCTCCGGATGCCATTGGGTAAAATCTTCATCCACGTCACAATTGATAGTTTTGATAACCAGATGTCCACCATTGGGCATCGCATCCCGAGCATTGATGACCAGGTTGAGAATTACCTGTTCCAGTTGACCTGAATCCGCATTGGTCAATCCCAGGTCTGGATCTAACACCACGGCCAGCTCGATATTTTCTCCAATGAGCCGACCCAGCATGGTTTGAAGCTCACCGATTGCGGCATTGAGCTGGGTCGGCTCCAGTTTCACAACCTGTTTTCGACTAAAAATCAGTAACTGTTGCGTAAGTGCCGCCCCACGTTCACTGACTTTGCGGAGTTGATCAACATATGGCACACAGACATGATCTTGTGGAAGCCGTTGCTGCAAGACATTGGTAAGCCCCATCATAACGGTGAGTAAGTTATTAAAATCATGGGCAATGCTGCCAGCCAAACGCCCAATAGCCTCCATTTTTTGGGCCTGGCGGAGCTGAACTTCCAGAGTTTTTCGCTCAGTAATATCCAGACTTGTCCCTGCCATCCGGAG
>DAOQNB010000435.1:0-5731 GCA_035335845.1 Acidobacteriota bacterium
GCCTGACAACGGGGCGGTTGAACCTGTCGGTTCCCGCCTTTTGGATCGTTGGTGGGGGATGGATGGGGGAAATTCAACCTGGAGAAATTTGGTCAAAGATTGGGTGAGAATTACCGTCTGGTTAAAACGGGACCTGGTTCCTGGATCGAAAAAGACTATCTGGTATGAGCCGGGTACTTGGACTGGGAGCACATATCGTCCTTCGGCATCTGATCTGGTTTCCATGGTACCGTCCTGGGGGCTTACGGCTGTGATGGCCACATCTGGAACTGGCTCGCCGTTCTGGTTAAGGACATTGCCATAGATGCAGTGTTTCATGTCTTCCGGATGTTGGTGTTGCCACTCACCTGCTCGGAGAATTTCAGAGAGCGATTGTGAGAACATCTGAATATCGTCGCTGGTATCAGGCTGACCGTCTATGCCATTACTCACAAGTGAAATGATAGCCTCTCCTTGCGTATTGGCTGAGTATTGACCTGATACTGGTTTGCGGCGCTGGGCTGGAGACACCCAAAGTTGATTTCCAGAATATCCGTTCGGTGCAGTGTGGAACTCAACCCTGAGACGATGACCAAATGGGTCACACACCTGATCAGCAGTCAGACCCCCTTGCTCCAGTGCCTGGAAAAACTCGTGTTCAGTGAGCGGAAGTCTCCCTGTGGCGATGGCAAATTTCTTGAGAGCCAGTTGTATCTGAGGATGATGATCTAAAAAATAATCGGTCTCACTCCACCAAAGACATATATCATCCGGTTGCTCGTCCTGGGGCTGATGAAACGTTCGGTCTGGCCCGGCACTTACCAGTGAAATGGTGGATCCGCGCTCGGCCAGCTTGATTTCTACCCTGGGAGGCGTTCCCCAGGGATCAAGAACCGTTTCCAGATCAAAGCCGATCCGTTTGGCTGCTTTCCGAAACTCATCGGCCATCAAAAACACCTTGCGGTTCGAGGCTTCGATGGTAAAGATGGAATTGAGTTTATCCTGCACTGGTTGATCCAACGTTAGCCATTCATCCTGATGAAAAGTCAGATCATCCACCGTCTGAAATTGTTCGTCTGGGCCCGCTGAAAGAATTTGAAATTGGGTAGATGCCGGTGTCTGAATGAATTCAAAGTGGAATGGATTTCCCCAGGGATCAACATACGGCTTCAAATCCAGCTTTCGTTCCTGCACTAGTTTTTCAAACCCGGCTTTATTTCTCGGAAATGGACCCAGTGCCGTCACGGTACAGCAGCCGTTAAATTGTTGAAAGAAGGATTGAAACTGGCTGGAGCTTGAACGGTATACTTCGTCTGTTATCTGGGGGGAATGAGAATATCTTGATTGCGTTGAACCAATCTTTGACAGGTGGAAGGAAAGCAGTGCTGTAGCTAACTGATCCATTTCAGATGAGAGCGGAGTGGCCGATTGAAGGTTGGCTAAATCCTGGCGAGTCCAGTCGCCAATCTGTTTCAACTCGTGCCCTGGCCGTTCTGGGAATGGCTGCCAGTGCTGGATATACTGCTCGCCAAGTTGATTTTCATAGAAAGGGAGAAGCCGGTCGGGATGGATCATGACTTCAAACCCCTGATCAATCGTATGTTCAGATCCCTTTGAAAAAACCAGCTTTGGTTGATCTGGTTTTGAGTGAGAAACCTGGGCTGAAAGGGAATATGATGGTGGTTGATCTGTCCGGTACATCACAGCTCGATGATTTTGCCATATTGAGTTTACCATCTGTGAATTGAAGAACTTCTCGTTTATCCAGCCATTGAGATAAAAAAATGAGTTGAAAATATACCGATCTTCATAGGTAGACAGGTAATCGGCAATAATGACGACTTCACCTGCCAAATCAGAAGTATACGGCACAGTCAGGGTGGCAACACCCTGTGAAATCTGAACCAGTTGCGTGGAAAGCACATTTTCAGAACTGGCAATGGTGACCCAACACGGCAATTGAGCCTGATTGGATCGCAATGTAATTTCGAGTGATTGACCGGTTGAATACAGGGAGCGGTCTGTTGTAATGCGGACAACTGGAACCTCTGGATAAATAAACGTCATTTCGGTAAAACCACCCCGAGACTGAGCATCGTGAGCTTCGAATGTCAGCTTGACGTCACGCGAGGACATCTGAGGTGGGAGAAACCTGACGTGACTGAGTCCAAACTGGTTGGTATGAACCGTCAACAAGTGTCGCTTGAATTGGTTTTGGTGTGGAGCTTGAAGGTTCAAAAATATATCAACCTGACATTGGACCGGAGTACCATTCTGATCACTGGTAAAAATAATGAAATCAAGCGGCTGCCCGGTGATGTTATCCAGTTGATGCCCCAGGATTTTGATCTGGATCAGTTGCTTCCGATTTTGGATGGGGAGTTGGAACCGATGACTGGCAACCTGGTGTGTTTTCGGGTCGGTCACACAGGCGATGAGCAGGTTTGAAGCTGCTTCAATGAGCGAAATCGGAAGCTGCAGCCGGCATTTTCCCTGCAGGTCTGTTTGTGCTTTTACAAAGTGCAGCGGTTTTCCAATCCAGTCCTGCAGGGTGTAGTTCCATTGATCTTGATTGGCTGAAAATCCCCAGCCAATCAAGACGTCTGCACTAGCAACTGGTTGACCTGTATGTGTTTGTGCCTGGAGGGTGATCGTGGCGGTTGGATCATCAGACAAATAAAAGTCTTGTTCACGCTGGATCTGAACCGAGAATTTTGGCCGGGGGTAAATCCAGATATCAGCGGTGGCTTCCACTTTCATTGTGTCTGGTTGATCCAGGCTGACCATTTTCACGAAGTGCTGCCCAGGTGGCAGATCTTTGGGGAGTATCCAACTCAGGTTTCCGCGCCCGGTTTCTGAAGCGGTGATGGTGTTTGAAAAAATTGCCTGATCCCTGTTGTTCCGACATTCAATTTGCCATTTTTGCCCTGCGACCACAGTACAATCAGTGCGAGCTACAAACCAGTTTATTTCCAGAGGTTCTCCGGCGGTGTAGGTTAATTTATCAGTGGTAACCAGGATCAATGGCGACTGTTCGATTTGGATCTGAAAATCACGTGTTGTAAAAGTACTCCCAGCTTTCCCCGAAATCCGAAGTGTGGCTTCAGTGATTTTTTCAAAGCCAGCCGGAAATTGAAACTTTGGCTCAACCAAACCATCCTGATTTGTAATGAGGATTGATTTGGAAATGAGCTCAGTGCCGGAAAGGATTTCTGCTTTGATTTGCACATGCGGCACCGGAGTCAGTGAAATTGGGTGAACTGCCAGGATTTTTGGACAAAATTCTGACCAGGTGGTGACTCGAAACTGAGGCAAAACCCGCAATCGAAAGACATCCCGAGCGACGAGTGACAGCGAAAAGATACCACTGGTGGCGATGCCCTCTCCGGTGTCGGCAGTGGGAGTAATCCGGTAGTGAATCCGATACGTCAACAAGCGTTCCAGATTCTGGTTGGACCCAAGATCACCTGACAGGGGAAGATCCAGCGTTACCCAGGACTGTCCGGGTGGCAGTGTCTGGGTGACTTCGGTTTCCGCCTGAACTTCTAAAAGCATGGCCTTCACCCGAACCGGAATCTCGCGGTATCCTGGGTTTTCGACATTTAATTCCAGATGGATAAACTGACTGTGGGTGGTGGCTTTCGAACCGGCTTCGTTGACCTGAATCGTTGGTTCAGCCGCCTGGACTGATAGACCCAATCCCAGCACAAACCACACACCAAGCATACATCGGAAGGCTGTCATAAACTCGTCTCTCCCAACTATTTAAAGTTCTACCGGGCCAACCGCCTGCAATTGCGGCTTCGAAGCGCAAACGCGCACTGAGAAGAGCACAATAGCAGAACTTCGGGGAATTGTTGAGTTTTGTGATGTGGGGCGGCTTGACGCCACTTTCACCGGTTTGGATAGGCGGGCAGGGTTGTCAGCCGGCCATCATCTGTCGGCCCACCAATTGTGAAATGGTAGAGCGATTGGAAGTGCATTCCTTGAACCCCGACACCGAGCAGCGAATGGACCGGATCATCAAAGAAACAGCCGATCCCGGTGCCGCGTACGCCAGCGGCTTCGGCTTCGAGATAGAGCACCTGTCCAATCAGGCCAGTCTCCCAAAAGAGTCGCCGATACAACCAGGCGCCGTGCCGGGCAATTGGTGACTCAAACTCGGCAATCATCCCAAGACTAAACGCGCTGTCTCCGGCAATGTCCTGGCCGCAACTGATCCGGGCGGCAATTCGCTGATATTTATCGGCGTCGAGTACATACAAAGGGAGCCAGTCGGGGCAGTTTTGTGGCTTTTCCCACAGGTGGCCGGCCAGCATTTTTTCCCGGAGCGTGGCTTCATGGGCCGGATTGCGAACCAAAAAATACAGTCCGGGTTCAAGTCCTTCGACCCGATGCACAAACAACACCAGATTGACAAAGACCGGGCCACCAAATGTGTTCCACGGCAGTGATCCTGCCCAGGGCATGGTCCGTGCCAGCATTCGGAAAAACTGGTCAGCCGTGAGACTGGTCACTCCATCAAAAGAGACGGCGCTTCGGCGTTGTTTGAAGATCTCGTGGGCTGAAAGGTCAATCGTGGGTGGAACCAGGTGAAAATTGTCAGGTTTGGGTGGCAATTCAGTCGTGAATCCGGGGGTTTCCGGCTTTTGACAGGCGGCGGCGACTTCGCCAATGATCGGCCAGTCGGCGTGGTCTTTACTCAACCGGTTGGCCTTTCCGAACCAGGGATCAGCCACAATTTCTGAAATTGGAGAAACGGGAATTGTGTCAGGCAGATTATTTGTTGTAGTTGAAGGCACAATCGCCAGCAGAGTTTCCGGGTGCTCTGGCTCTTCGATGTGAAATTCTTGTTTGCGGTCCAATCCAAGCAATGTTGCCAGCGTTGCATCACTGGGAGTTGCCAGAACAATTGCTTCCCAGCCAAGCGAGCGAGCCGCAAAGGCAATGGTTCCAATCGCATGGCCAAGGTCAATCTGACAATAGCGGAAGGCACGCTCGCCATATTTCCAGGCTTCGCGCCAGAAAATCGAAGTCAATCCGACAAAAAAGGTGTTTTCGGGAAAGCCCTGGGACAATGCGTTCCAGTGATCAATGGAAAAGTGGGTCCGGCATTCCAGACCGTGTTCGCGTGGGGCATAGTGATACACACCCGGCTGGTCGCCGATTCCAGACACTGGAGGGAGTACTGCGTAGCCTTCCGTCGGGTGCAAATTGCCGCTTGATGGATTGATGCGCAACGCCCAGCGATTCCCGCGATATTCTTTCCAGGCCGAAATTGCCAGTGAGCGTTCAAAAAATAGACCAATGCTGGCGATGGTGACTGGTGAAACCGGAATTGAACCAGAGGTGTAAAGTGCCTCACAGGCCGGCGATTCGTCGGTTTCTGAAAGCGGCAGCTCGGTGAACGGAGCACCCGCATAGCGTCGAAATGGATCCGGCTGGTTGTCCCAATCCATAAACCCAAGCGAGCGGGCATAGCGATGAAAATGGTGTTTGGTTTCGCGATGATAGATGGCCGCGATTTCTTTTGGATCAAGGTCGCGGGCGGATTTACCATCCGGTAGTTTTGAAGGTGTGCTCCAGAGTTTCATAGTGGGTAGGGTTCCGGGGAAAAGGACGAAAAGGACAAACGGGACGAAAAGGACATAAACTTCGAAAACCCGGAACCCGGAACCCGGAACCCGGAACCCGGAACCCGGAAACTGGTTGTAACTTTTTTCCACGTCGCGGCTCTATCTCTACAAAAGTC
>DAOQNB010000436.1:0-5720 GCA_035335845.1 Acidobacteriota bacterium
ATTGATGTGGCGCTACTTGTGATGGATTGGCTGCCAAAAGTCAAGTAAAGGCAAATCTTTCTCCAGTGAGGAACATCCTTTATTTCTGCTTAACATCCTGAAACAATATCCATACTATGTGATCCAGGGTTTCGAATCTCAGAAAAACACAAATATTTCAATAACTTATGGCCACTATGATTCCCAAGAACCACTCGGTTTATTGCTTTTCTTCCCTTCAGTCGCCAGTGTGTGAAGTCGCACCAGGGACAGTCCTGACATTTGAAACTTCCGACGAGCAATATGAACGCCTCAGCCGTGGTGAATCGGTTCAGGCAGTTCGGAAATTGACCAACCCGGTGACCGGTCCGGTGGCGATCCAGGGCGCTCTGAAAGGTGATGCAGTTTGTGTGGAAGTGCTGGATATCCAGATCACTCGGGCCTGGGCGGTGTGGGTACCCAACCTCGGCAGTCTTGGCCACAAAACCCAAACTGTTCAGGTGAAAGAAATCCCCATCCAGAACAATACCTTACAATTGAGCCCACGACTGAGGGTAGATCTTGATCCGATGATTGGCTGTATTGGTGTGGCACCCAAAAAAGGAATTGGGTCAACCGTTGCCCCGGCGGGACGGTGGGGCGGGAATATGGATCTCCGGGAATTGCGAATCGGGACACGTCTCTGGCTGCCAGTGTTTCATCCTGGTGGGTTGCTCTCGATTGGGGACCTGCACGCGGCGATGGGCACGGGTGAACCAACCTGTATTGCCATCGAAACCAGCGGTCAGGTTACAGTCCGAATTGATCTGATTCCCAAAGCCGGGATTGAATCGCCACGGTTGTTTGTCCCAGGAGCAACCCTGTGCGTCGGCATTGGCCAAAGCATTGAACAGGCTCAACTTTCGGCCATTGATCAGGCATATCAGATTTTGACGGAAAAGTTTGGACTGAGCGACTTTGAAGCCTACGCCTATGCCTCGGCAAAGCTCGAACTCCGGTTTGGAGGTCCTGCCTCGCCGATTGCGCTCGCGGTGATACCCGATCCAGTTTTCTGAAAATCGAAAAAAGAACACACCTTAAAGTTCAATTCTAAGGTACACTCTGACCCGTCACCTGTTCATCTCAATCATCAATGTCTCAAACACCCATTGTGATGTGACAGATCATTTTCCGTGAAGCGGTTTAAACGCTCTGTCCTCACAGAGCGGCTGATGAGAACAGACTGAACAGAGAGACGCTGGTTCGCTGATTTTGGGTTCTTACAGGTGTCAGCAAGTGCACGATGCACAACATTTTCAGGAGAAAGAGTGCCTTCAACGATGAGGGCGCTTGATGATTTGTATGAATTTTTATTTAAGCCTGCGATTGGTACGTTTTATTGGAGCGGCAAGCCTGCTTCTCACGCTTCTTTCGGGCACAGGTCTGGCCAAAACACCAGTTCGAGTCAGTACAGAAAAACAAAAATCAGAAGAAATTATTTCCAAACATCTGCTTTCAATTGGACCAGCCGATGCCCGGATGAGTATCAAAACCCGTGTCCTGGAAGGACTTGCCCATTTTCGCCCTCAGGTAGCCGGACAATTTGACGCTCAAGGGACGTCTATTTTTGCATCCGAGGGAACCAAAAGTGTCCTGGGAATGAAGTTCACAGTTGCCGCATACCAACGAGAACTCATTGCCTTTGATGGCGTTCAGGTCACTTCAGCCTACTTTAAACCTGGTGATCGGTCTGTTTTGAGCGACTATCTTTTGCCCAAAAAAGTCATTTTCCAACATGGATTGTTTGGAGGCGCCCTCTCAACCGGATGGGCGCTGTTACATTTCACCCCGGAGAAAGCTGATATTGAATATGGCGGATTAAAGAAACTGGACGATACAGAAGCCTATCTGTTGCGCTATAAGCCAAAAGGAAGCTCTGATGTCACCATTCAGTTGTATTTTGAGAAAAGTACATTTCACCATATCCGAACCGATTATGAGCAGATCGTTTCAGCCCAAATGGGTGAAACACCTGAAAAATCAGCCCAGCAAATCACTGAACGCTATCGAGTGAGCGAAGAATTTGACGATTTTTGGAATGATCAAGGGCTTGTTTTACCCCACTACTATAAGCTGATTTATAGCATCAATGGTGGGAGGAAATTTGTATGGCACCTTGAGTTTCAAAAGATGACCAACAATCAAGTCATTGACCCGAAATCATTTGTGATTTTCACTAATAAATAACCAGCGGTGATTTCGAATTATGCACCTGGGTCCAAGCGTTATTTTTCTGGTCCTTACTGCTCTGGGAATGTGTTTTTGCACTCCTGTCCAGGCTCAAGCTCACTCACCCACGCTTGAGCAACAAGCGGCCCAGTTTCGGGCTTATCGCGAAGCATTGAGGAAAGATACCCATCGGCAAAAAATTGAACTTCGGCACTGGAACGGCCCCGTTCACAAACTGATGTCTGAACTCGGAGACCGTTTGGAGCAAGATCATCTTCCAGAAAAACAGGTTATCAAACTGCTTGGCAAACCCGATGACGTCATTTCCGGCGGCAAGCGACACAGCGGGATGCTTGTTCCTAAAAATGAAAAGCATCTCGTCTACTGGTGGCGCGGAGGACACGATTATTTGTACCTGGTTGTCCGTCAGGGAAAAATCGCCGAGGCCAGATGGTGGTATGCCGGAGAGTGAACTGAACAAACCATAATTTGACCGCCTTCAATCCCGGATTTTGGTCACTCCCGACGCTCTCAGTACTGGTCCCAAGTCAACCACCACTACGTGGTGAAACCATGAGAGCCTGATCCTTATGAAAAGATTTTTACCTTTTTCCATAGTTGGACTTTTCCTCGTGTTCCAGCCAATCACGTTACTGGCCAAGTTGAAACCAGATCAAACTTCAATTCGGTCAGTTGATTTTCACAACTTCACCTATCCTTTGCCTGATGAACGATTTTTACGGTTGGGTAAAAAAGTGAGCGTGGTGGATGGAACGTGTGATGATCGAAGCAACCAAATGTGTCGAGCCTATTTTCATGTCGCAGAAGTGATTTATGGTGATTTGACTGGCGATAAGCACGAAGAAGCAGTGGTTGTCACTATTTTTGGCAGCGCTTGTGGAACATATTATCTGACGAATATTTATGTTTATTCTTTGGTCAACCGCAAACCATTACTCCTTGCCCAGTTAAAAGAAACCAAGGTTGAAGCAGATTTCAAAAAGACTTACAAAGGTGATGAATATCAGCTTTTTGAAGCAGTTGAAAACGGAAGACTCATCAAAGACAAACAACTCAGCGTCAGTCATTTTACAACTGGTGCTCATTGTTGCCCAGAAAACGTTTCAACATTCAGATATGAGTTGCGTGGAAAAAAAATGGTATTGATCCAAAATCCAGAGCGAGTGCCGAATTCCCAGGAGTATGTAAAAATGCAGGCTTACCATGAGAGGCTGAATTACTTGAAATTCTGAGAGTTTAAGAAACTTTGCTACACTGGTGTGACCGACACCAATTTCACTTTCTCACTTCACGACTATGGAATTCCAACTCACCCACGCACTTGAAATACTGCGGCAAACACCTGCCACGCTCCGTTCCCTGCTGGAAGGACTCTCTCCGGAATGGATTCACGCCACCGAAGGTCCCGAAACCTGGAGCCCATTCAACATCGTCGGCCATTTGATCCACGGCGAAGAAACCGACTGGATTTCCCGCGCCCTCATCATTCTCAACCAGGGGGAAAGTCACCCGTTTGAACCGTTTGACCGGGTGGCGATGTTTGAACGGTACGGCCATCAATCACTGGCTGAATTACTGGACCTGTTTGCCCAACATCGGGCCGCCAACCTTGAGAAGCTGATTTCGCTCAACCTGACAGATGAACAACTCGCGCTTCGTGGTCAGCACCCGGCTTTTGGGAGCGTTACGCTCCGGCAGCTTCTGGCAACCTGGGTCGCGCATGATTTAAGCCATCTAGCCCAGATTTCACGGGTTCTGGCGCATCAATATCAAGCGGCTGTCGGCCCCTGGCGAGCTTACCTTTCAATTTTAAAATGAGTGTCCAGGCACTGGGGTATTCTCTCTCCTCCAATGAAGATTTTGGTGGTGCAGGGTTGACAGCCTTTGGGCAAATCGGCAATTGTGACTGATTTGGGCTCTTTGGATTTTTTTATTTCTCAAACCTTTAGAATGAAACACTCGATACAATTGGATTCCCTTCATTTCCTACAGGCACGCGACCTGGTGCTGATGCACGGGTGGAATGCTACGGCTTACCAAATTCTCAATCCTGGGATTACCTACTGGTTTTCATCCCGCAAAGATGCCGTCATTGGATATGTTTGCCACGCTGGGGTTCGGATTGTTGCAGGTGCGCCGGTGTGTGATCACCAACGATTAGTTGAGATCGTAGCCGAATTTGAATTTGAAGCCGCCCGGGCCGGGCAACGGGTCTGTTATTTCGGCGCCCAAACCCGGATGGAACAGCTTTTTCGTAACCACCCAACCCATTCAACTGTGTTGCTTGGCGCCCAGCCTGCCTGGCGCCCCCAACAATGGGGCGATATTGTTCGAACTCGTGCTTCATTGCGAGCCCAAATCCATCGGGCCCGCAACAAATCAGTTTCCGTTACCGAATGGTCACCCGAACTGGCACATGAACATCCGACATTGCGTCAATGCCTCAATGAGTGGCTCAAAAATAAAGGATTGCCACCGCTCCATTTCTTAATTGAACCAAAAACGTTGGCGCGGCTTTTTGACCGTCGGGTTTTTGTAGCGGAACGTGATGGTCATATCGCCGGGTTCCTGGTAACGTCTCCGATCCCGCAGCGCAATGGCTGGTTGGTCGAACAAATCATCCGGAGCCAGAGAGGCCCGAACGGGACATCTGAAATTCTGATTGATGCCGCAGTTCAGTCAATGGCGACGGCTGGAAACCATTATGTCACGCTTGGGTTATCACCACTTTCACGCCGGGCTGATTTCTCCCAGAACAACATCAACCTGCCACACCATCCACTTTGGCTTCGGTTTGTCTTCGGATGGGTGCGGGCCCATGGGCAGCGGTTTTATAATTTTGATGGACTTGATGCCTTTAAATCGAAATTTCAGCCTGAGTGGTGGGAACCAGTCTTTGCAATTTCAAACGAACCGAATTTTTCCTTGCAGACACTCTACGCAATTGCTTCAGCCTTTACGAACGGAACACCCATCACAACGATCCTCAAAGCTCTGGTTGGTGCTGCCCAAACAGAGATCCGGTGGATGATCGAGCGGGTCAATAGTCCGGAAAAAAGTCAAATCCAGCCCTTTGTCATAAGGTGACGGTTTATTTTTTTGTCCAGGCAACCATACCCAAAGTTCAATGAAACCCAGTTTATGAGGCTGCTGATTGACATTTCCGAGATTCCTCTCTCCTATCTTATACTCACACAAACCTTTAAATCCGCCAGATCTCTGGGTGGGACCGTCAAGTTCAAGCAACCTTTCCGCAACGGAGATCCGACAGATTTATTTTTTGTATATTTTGTACCTTTCGTAATTTAGAATCTCAGAAACATTTTCCCCTGATCTCTCAGGTGTCTCCTGTCCAGAGCTTGACTGTCATGCGGTCAACCAACTCTTCGTTTAGGGTTTTGAGATCAGAAGATGCTCCCATTCCGCCACCTTTGCCGTCGTGGGTCACCACTCTGCGCGGCACATCTTATTCATTGAGGAAATGAGCTTTGCCTTTGAACGCTCAAAAATAG
>DAOQNB010000437.1:0-1392 GCA_035335845.1 Acidobacteriota bacterium
CTAAACACTTCCAAAATTCAATCTCTCAGGAAACTTTTGACAAGGTACTTAAACCCGTTTTCTTCAGCCCCAAGCCCGACTTCTTCAGCCCCGAGCTTGCGAGTCTTTCAGCCCCAAGCCCTGAGCCCCAGGGTTTTCACCGAATCTTGCTTGGATAGTTGAATTGTCCAACCGCGCTTCCAAACAGGTTGGGCGTTCCAACCAGTTTCCAGACCGATGAACCAAACTCACGGGATTCAATGCGGTGGTTTCCGCTGTTACCGACCACCAGATTTCGCCTCCCGGACTCTGGCCCAAGTACAAATCGGGTCACGGTTACCCCTTCTGGCTGGATGACCTCGCCCAGGTTGCTCCCTCCCGAAGCAATCAGGGTTGCCGGCCCTGCGTTTCCTCTGAAGAACATCAGGATGCGATCATTGCCAGTGTCGGCAACATAGAGATTCCCGTCATTATCAACACCAACACCGGTCGGCGACTGGACCTGTCCGGGCGAGAGACCATTGCCAGGTTGGGCAACTGGGATGCCCAGATTTGGAAGTGTCACGGTGTTGGCGTTTTGGATTCGGAGCACCCGGCTTGCCAGGCGATCTGTGATATACAGGTTAAAGTTGCCATCAATTGCCAGGCCATGCGGATTGGTGACTTCGCCAAACCCGCCGCCGACTGATGCCAGCAGCGTCGCCACACCTGGAACACCACCGTTGAAGCGCAACACGCGTTTATTGTTGGTGTCACTGACATACAGGTTGCCAGCCTGATCCAGTGCCAGCCCTTGCGGACCACGTACCTGGCTGAGTCCCGTTCCAATCGTCGCAAAATCTGCCCAGGTCGTGCCGCCATCAGTTGACCACTGAATCCGGTTGTTTCCAGTATCCGCCACATAAATCCGCTGACCTGAACCATCAGCGGTGACGGCTTCTGGCAATCGGAACTGACCCGGCCCGCTGCCAATCACTCCAACGCCAAGCACCTGCCACGTCAGACCATCATATTTCTGAACGCGATGGTTCATGGTGTCGGCCACATACAAAATTGGAAGCTCGACGCCACAAAAACCAGTCAAGGTGATGGTAACTGTGTCACTGACGGCGCTACACAATCCTGCCGGATCGTTTGTTGTCAGGGTGAGCGTCACGGTTCCAGCCGTGATTTCAGCCGGGCCTGGGGTATAAATCGCGCCCAGAGCATTGGCATTGGGTGAGAAGGTTCCAGTCCCACCGCTCCACGTACCGCTGGTGGCACCACCGCCGACCGTTCCAGCAAGCTGAATCAGTGCCGTGGAACACAGTGTTTGATCTGGGCCGGCATTGACGGTTGCAGCCAGGTTAATGGTAATCGTGACCGTATCGGACACTGCCACACAAGTTCCTGGTGGATCATTGGTGGTCAGGG
>DAOQNB010000437.1:1492-5717 GCA_035335845.1 Acidobacteriota bacterium
CTTCCGGCTGAAATTTCTCCGGCAGTTGGCGTGTATTGCGCAGTGAGGGTGCCAGCATTGGGGGTAAACGTTCCGCCACCACCGCTCCAGGTGCCGCTTGTCGCACTCCCGCCAACGCTGCCCGCGAGCTGAACCGTCGTGGTGGCACATACCGTCTGATCTGGTCCGGCATTTGCCGTTGCGACTGGATTGACCGTCACGGTCATGGTGTCGCTCGAACTGGTGCAGGGTGAATTGCTTGTCGTCCACTGCAAGGTATACACCCCGGTGCCTCCAGCCGGAGTGAACGTCGTGGTATTGACCGACACGTTTCCAAACTGAGTGGCTAACGTTGATGGCCCGCTCACCACCGACCAGCTTCCGGTACCGATGGCGGGCAAATTTGCTGCCAGCGTGGTACTCGGGGTTGAACCACAGATGGTTTGATCTGGCCCGGCATTGGCCGGTGTTGGCGGTTGCTGGACCGTAATGGTGGCGCTGCCGCTCCCCGTGATTGAGCAGGTGTCGGCATCCGTTCCGGACTGCACCATGTAGGTCGTTGTCACCGTGGGAGATACATTGAACGTCAACGGGCTGCTTCCGGTCTGAGTACCACCCCCATTATTGAGCGTCACGGTATAAGGGCCAGTGCCGCCCGTGACGGCAACTGTTACCTGGGCTGAACTTCCTGAACAGATGGTGGCACCACCGCTGACGGTGCCAGTAATAGTTGGGCAGGCAAGACAACTTGAAAATTCCGACGTGTTGCCATTGTTATCCGTGGCGGTGGCGCTGATGATAGGTTGCCCTGGAACTGCGGTAAAGTTAAACGTCACGCTTCCAGGTCCGGCCAGATTCATGGTGCCAAGAAATACTTCGCCTTCACTTGTCCCCACCGATTTACAGGCCGCATTGGCAAAGAATTCAAGCCGTACCGGGTAGGCGGTGTTGGCGACCAGACTATCAAGCGAAGCACTCACCGATGTAGCTGAAATCGGGGTAATCACCGGAAAGTTTTGCACGTTGTTTGGCCCGGCATCCGGGTCGCCGGTATCGTTTGGTGTCACGCCGTTGCCCCCGGCTGGAACCAAGTCAATGCCCAGACTCGCCGAGCCAGAAATGGTATTCCCGAGAATGCGATTACTGGTGCCACCTTCAATCCGGACACCAACTCCGGTGCTATGGGCAATGATGTTTCCTTCACCAGCCCCAGTTCCGCCAACCAGAATATTATTCGCGCCGAACACTGATGTCCCAAGGCCGATCCCGGTGCCATTTCCAAGCGGCGCGGTATTGGCGGCATTGCGCCCGATGAGATTGCCTTGAACGGTATGGGGGCCGTTGGTCTGAGTGATTTGGATTCCCTCAAAACTACTGCCGCTGATGACGTTTTGGGCACCGGCAGCCGTTCCACCGATGGTGTGACCTGTGGTACTTCGGGTAATGGAAACCCCAACGGAATTCGCAATCGCGGTTGTCCCGGCAGAATTGGTCCCGACGTAATTTCCCTGAACCTGGGCACTGGTACTTGTGTCAACCACAGTGATACCAATTGAGCTTGTGCCGCCGACAACGTTGCGGGCAGCAGCGGTGGTCCCTCCGATGAGGGCCGAAGCGGTATCTTCCACTTGCATGCCAATGGCCGTCGCCGCCAATGATGCTGTTCCAGCGGCGTTGAGGCCAACCAGGTTTTGCTGTACCGTCATATTTGACGAGAAATCAGCCACATACACCCCAATGCCTCTCGCTCCGACGACATTCCCTGCCCCAGCGGCGGTCCCGCCAACAAAGCCGTTGGTGGTGGTTGCACCCAGCAGAAACATACCAGTCGTAAAACCAGCATCAATGGCTGCGGTCCCAGCCGCATTGAGCCCCACATAATTGCCCTGGATCAAATGACCAGTACCACCGGTGACATTGATACCAATCGAACTGGCACCACCACTGATGACATTTCGGGTTTGAGGTGTCGTGCCACCAATGGTAATTGTGCTGGCATTGAAAATGGAAACACCCCGGCTATTTGGCAAGGAGGTCGTTCCATCGGCGGATGTGCCTAAGAAGTTCCCATCCACTATCCCAGTTGAACTCTGATTGAAGGTAATGGCTGAAGCTTGATTGTCATTGGCGCGATTGATCACCAGCCCACGGATCCGACTGCCAGTGCTCCCATTGTTAAATGGCACCGCCGGCGTGTTGACAACCAGGGCATCGGCATTGATCTCAATTTGGAGCACCGCATCGCTTCCAACCGCCTGGGTGTTGGCTGAAGCCCCGGTTTGGGTATAGCCGTCAATCGTCAGCGGCTGGGTGATAAAGGGCAAGCTGGAGGCCAGAGTAATCGTCTGGACACCGCTTCCCGGAATGGCAAAGTTGATGCTATCGGCGCCAGCGCTGAGATTGGCCTGAGTAATGCAGTATCGTAAATCACCACTGGTCCCCGTCCCGGTGCCCGTGTCGGTCGTGCTGTTGACGGTATAGACCACCAGTGGCTGGGTGAAAATCACGCCCGGACGGGCGGTATTGCGCGTCACAACCACCAGATCCTGCAAACCATCTCCGTTGAGCAACATCGGCAGAATCGCGACCGGGGCGCCGGTTCGAGACGGCAAGGTAACCTGGAGCGAAGCTGGTGCCGAGGCACGTTTGTTCGCGGACGATTGATCCTGGTCCAGGTTTCCAAGCAGTCGAATGTCTGAGGCTTCGCCAATGACTGCCAGATCATCGTGCGACAGGCTGGAACTTTTGATTCGAAGAAGCTGGTTGGCTTGCGTTCCGACGTCGGCAAAGTGTGTGGCATTCCACTGTGATAATCGAACCGGGGCGCGCAAGGCTTTGGTCGCCGCAACAACTCCCGAAGGAACTGACACTGTGGTTTTCACCTCGTCTTGACCATTGTTCACAATGTCATAGTCAAGTGAAGCTGATTGACGCAGGGCTGCCGGCATCTCGCGTGAGAGCACTTCAACCCGGCCATCGGTTGAAAGCACTGCCACATCGGTCAGGTCATCGGCTTCGAAATCGCCCAAAACCAGCGATTTAATCTCAAAATCGAACGTCCGCTGGTTGATTCGCAATGGTTCAATCCGTTTGTCACTCACGGAAAGTTTTCGGTCGCGACCTTCGGCAACGAGCAACGTGTTTCCAGCCGCAACGGCAATGTCAGAAAAAGGACTTCCGCCCAGTTCGCCAACGGCAATGGCGGTGGCCGGAGCCGGCAATGTGAACACTTCCGGTTCATGGCGTAAGGCGCCGTCTGGTCCTTCAAACACCAGCAAACGCGCGGCTGTGGTATCGGCAATCGACACCAGCACATCGGCCAAACCATCCTGACGATTGACATCACCCACGGTCAACGCCGTCACCGGGCCGGCAACTTCAACCGTTGTGGGATTCCCGAAATCGCCCGTTCCATTTCCAGGGAGCAGGTGCAACTGGCTTTCACCTCGCGCCGCCGTTACCAGATCAAAAGTACCGTCTCCGTTAAAATCTCCAGCACCAAGAAAATCCGGACGATTTGGAAGGTCAATGACGACACCAGTTTCCAGCAGCGGTGACTCGGTAAACGTTCCTTCAGCTTTGAGTTTCTGGGTTCTGGCATTGCTTGGGGCAAAGGTTTCTGGATTTCCTCGAAACACCATAACCGTGCCCCCAGTTGCCGTTTCATACCCGACAATTACATCTTTCATCCCGTCGGAGTCAAAATCACCGCTCGCCAGTGCGTTTGGTGTACCGTGAAACTGACTCAATCGGGTCTCAAGCGCCGGTGTGAGTTCGAGTTCTCGCCCCTGACGAAAATGAAAAGCTGGATGATGATCGGGGGCTTCAATTGTAACGATTTTTGATAATTGGGTTTGTGATAAACGAGAAGCTTGATAATTGGCTTGAATTGTGGTGCCGGTTCTGAAATATCCGGCCCAGGTCAGGCAGGCGGCCAGCATTACGACGACGGCCAGATGATTGTGACGAAATCCCTGTTTCTTCATTTTGATACGCTCTCCTCTTGCAGAATCAACACGTTGCAGTAAGGAGGTTGTATCAGAAAAACCACAAGACCCAAGAAATTTGCAACCAGCGGTCAAAAGGCGCCACCAATGGCTGAAATCGGGGCTCAGGGCTCAGGGCTTGGGGCTGAAGAAGTTGGGCTGAAGAAGTTGGGCTGAAGAAAGTGGGCTGAGGGCTGAAGAAGTTGGGTCGAAGAAGTCAGGCTGAAGAACTGGTTTTCTTTCATCCCTCATCCTTCATC
>DAOQNB010000438.1:0-5702 GCA_035335845.1 Acidobacteriota bacterium
GAGTGAATTGAGGGATGCGATTTTTTCATATTTTTGATCAGTGGCCGTAAGTTGACCGGCCCCCTTGTCTACTTTTTCGCTCGCGTAGTTCCGGGCGGAGGCCTGAAATTCCTGATTTGGGGCGCCTGGTGGAAACGAGACAGTGGGGATGGACAGGTATCCACACCCCAGGCGAGCCGCAAACAGCACAACAAATCCCATCCCCAACCAGACAAAGCCTTTTTTCAATTTCGCAATCATGGAACAAAATCTCCTTCCAGGTTCAGCTTATACCAGTTGGGGCTGAGGGTATCGGGCTACAGCATCGTTAAAAGATAACTTCCTGTTTTTGTTGACGGACACAGGTTCAGAGAGCATTTCAAATCAGGAAACCACGAAAAACACGAAAAAGAAGTCCAAATTTTTCAATGGTTTCCGAGATGTAGCCAGGTCAAGCGCAAGGGAAATATTTATCTGAAAAGCTATAGCCCGCCTGACCCCTCAGTGGATTTACCTGGCAATCAACACCACGGCGGATTGTTCGGCGGTTTTGACCTTTGTAAAAAATCCTTTCACGGCTTCATAGTCAGAAGCTGGGACCGTGCTGGATTTCAAGAGCAATGATCGCGAATAGCGGATTTCCGTACCTTTCACTTCGCAGGTCGCGGTATAGCTGCCAAACGGAGCTTCGAGCTTGATCGGGTCAGGGATTTCATCTACCGCAAACCCATCTGGGACGTGAAACGTCGCCGTTTCCCGAAAACTTTCCGGTTCAATGACAACCGGGTGCATTCGGAACTGACTGGTCAGCCGATATTTTTTGGTCAGAGTCAGCATGGCCGGTTTGAACATCAATAATTTCCCCTGCACCAGTTGCCCAAAATTCGGCGCCGTAAACTCTAAATGCAACTGGAATTTTCCGCCTGATGGGTCGTCATTTGGTTTGACACTGGCCACACTGGCACCTGAAAACGTGCCGCCGATCCAGGATTCGATAATTTTTTGATATTCCGACAGTGGCTGGCTGCGAAATTCTCCGCGATACTCAACCGCAGCCTGACCACTGGCCAGTTCAATCAAACTGGCCTGGGCAACGCCGGTGTTTGACATTTTGACCTGCGTGGTTCGGTCAGTGCTATTGGCTTCAGGAGGAGTCTGCGGCATTCGCAGCAAGGCCCCAGCCTCACCCGCCACCACCAGCGCCAGGCTCCCCTGTTCATGTTGCGGCAGGTCGCCAATCGGCGTGAACTCGTCAGTTGGGTCGAAAATTAAAATCCGGCCCAGACCTGGGTGCTGGACGACGGTTTCCAATTTGGTTTCGTCCGAAACTTTAACCCCGACAATGCAATGGTTGAATTGATGCGGAGACGGCCATTCTTCACGGACATAGGTTGGGTCACCGGCATAAATCACCACTGGATAAGCCGGGATATTGACGGCTTTGAGCATCGCCCGCATCAGATTGGCTTTGTCTTTGCAATCGCCATAGGCTTTGGTGAGAACGTCCTGAGCCGCATGCGGTCGGTATCCGCCGCCGCGTCCGACGCCAATCTGGATCGAAATATAGCGAATTTTCTGGGCAAACCGGGCAATGGCGGCAATGCGTTCCTGTTCAGTTTTGGCACCCGCTGTGATCTCTCGGGCTTTGGTGGTAATCACGTCAGTCACGGCGGCTTGCGGGTCGCACAGTTCTGAAAGGTAGCGCGAAACATCTGACCAGCTGGCAAACGTCCGCAACGAACCAGAGCTACTTCCGGCAGGCGGAAAAACGCTAATGGCGATACGCGGGGCCATAGTGGTGACTTCCGGGCTGGCTGGCTCGGAGGGCAGCCCCGGCAGCCCGGTCAGTTCCCAGGTCGTGGTGGTGCCCGAAGTGCGTGGTTCAACTTTGGCGTGATTAAACATCACACTTTCGGTTCTCCACCCGGCGGGTGTGGTCAGCGAACACCGTGACGCCACCACCGGCAACCGATGCTGAAAGTCCCAGATAAATTGAGAAAACACTGAATTCTGTTCGGTAATTGATTCAAACCCGAAGACACACCCGGCATCAGCCTCAACTCCCGGTGAAATCATTTTCACACGGGCTTCGTTGTAAATATCGTTGTCAACCATGGCCAGTTCGACAATTTCTTTTTTGTCATATTTGACCACCTCGCCGGTTGGTTTCATCAACCAGGCTCGAAGTTCACGAATCTTTTCGCTGTCGGCATTAAATACTTCGCGCGCCAGGGCATAGTCTCGGCCATCGCGGGTAAGCAACCGGATGGCATATGAGTGGGCCTGAACCACTTTTCCCTGGTCATCAATGGTGATCCGGGACTCGTCAATCAAGACCACGGCTGGCGCGCCTTTTACCAGAAGCGGCGGGGGAATGGCCGCAGCCTGGCGCAGCCAGGCCGGCGGCTCATCTCCGGCCAGCGCCGAAAAGGAGCACCCAAGCAGCAATCCGAAACACACCAAAAAGCGGGTCAACATGTCGGTTTTTCTCCTTTGTCTATGGACACACATTACTGATTCGAAGCCGCCTGAGCCTGTTTGAGCGTCAAGGAGTAATCGTCAAACTGATGGATTTTTTCAAAGATCACCTTCAACTGAGGGTAGGAATCCTTGGGAAACAGGATCATTCCATCATTTCCAAACGTGAGTTTTCGTTTCAGAAAGATTTTCGAGCCATCCTGAGTCCGGGACAATTTGGCTTCGTATCCACCGACCTGACCAAAGCTGATTCCACCCGGTGACTGGGCGCCTTCGAGTTCAAAACCTGCTGGCAGCTTGAGTTCAATGGTGTCGTCTTCCTGCCAGCCATAATGGAAATAAATTGAATAGGTCCGGGTGGTATTGGTAAACAAAACCGACTCGCCGTTTTGGAAAAACATTGGTTTGATAAACAGCCGTTTACCAGTTCGCTGGGCATAGCCAGGAATTTTGACATGAAAGCTGTACACCACTGGCTGGTCAGTCATATCCAGGTGCTCAATTTTCAAATCGGTGCATTCTGCGGTTTGCATCCGCTTTTTGATGTCGCTCAAAACCTCTTTTTCCTGATCGGCGGGAGATTCCTTCGCCAGCGACAACTTTTCTTCTGAAGCCACGTGCCCAGTCAGAACAATCCGAATATCGCCTTCGAGGGTGCCGTCTTCAGACAGTTCGAGTTTGGCGTTTCTGATATAACTGGAGTTATTGGTTGGCGACGGGTTGGTCATAACAAACTTTGACTCTTTTTCATCCAAAATCAGCGCCTGGGTCCCTTCTCCCTGCCACTTTCGCATTCCGACCGGAACATAGCTGGTGCCAGGGTCTAGAAATTGCCAGTTTGCTCCAACCCGGACGGCAATCACGATCTGCTCCATAAAGAACAGGGTATGGCTCATATCAAAAAACTTCTGGCCTCGATCTGGCACCAGCGCCACCCGAGGGTCGAGCCCGGCTGCTGCGCACATTGCACCAAAGAGATAGTTAATGTCTGCCGCATCGCCATATCCATTTTTTAAAGTATTGCCTGGCGATTTGTTTTCTTTGAGCTTGTCCTCATTGGGCAGGTCTTCATAGGTTGTATTTTTGATTTTGGTCCGACAGTACCAGAACAACTTCTCAATTTTTTGTTCCGGTGTGGTGATGCCAGCCACCAGCGAAGCGGCGAGTTGTTTGACCTCATCGTTGGGCTTGATATACCCGCGCGTCGCGTCATAGAGCCGGCGGCTCATATCTTTCCAGTATTTTTCTGGGGTGTAGTCGCCTAACTCTGTGTAGTAGAGCAACATCCAGTTTTCAATTTCATCATCTGGCGGCATCATCGGTTCTTCAATCACTGCCGGGCGGTTTTTCATCGAAATCCGGGTAAAGCCAAAGTTTCCTTTATCAAAACTGGCTTCCGGCCCATTAAACACAATCGAGCGCATTTTGATATTGGAATTTCGGTCACTCCACGGTTTGATCAGATAGCTGACACTCTGGCACGGAATATCCCGCTGAAAGCGCAACGGAACATTATCGGCAAAGCCACTGGGCCGACTCTCACTCCATTTATACTCGATAATCGAACCAATTTTGACACCTGGTAGGGTAAATGATTTGGCTTTAAACCGGGTTTTATTCGCTTTGATAACGGTTCGCTCAAAAATTCCGTCTTTTTTGAGTTCCTGAATTGAGCCATCAGGCTGAATTGTTCTTCCTGAAATGCCACGGATCCTGATTTTGTCAGGGTAGATGATGTCAATTTTGGATTGTTTTTCAACCCCGCGCTCGGTAAAGACCTTAATCCGGATGTAGTGGTCAAAGGTTGGGTCAGTTTCGGAATCATTGACTCGAACCTCCCAAAAGATCGCTTCAGCATCCGCGCCTGGATCAACAAGCGGGGCCTTGAGCGCCAGGTGGGCAGGTTCAATTGGTTTCCAATCTTCCGCTTTGACCAGCGAAGTAACCAGGAAAAGAAACACGAAGCACATCAGGGCTCCGATGCCTGTTCGAAGTGGTACCATATCCATTCCTCTTTCTAACATTGTAGGTTCGCGCTGTGGGCGAGTGGCCGTAACTTCTTGTTGTGAGTTGTGAGTATGTCAAAAGGCTGAATGCAAAATTTTGAGCCTTATTACAATTTTTTGGTGCGTCACACGTCCTGTATTTTTCGATTACGCCTGAGCATACCGCCAGCTATGTTTCCGCTTGAGTTCCTGGACCTCGATTTCGGTCATTGGAATAAACCGGCCAAGGCGTAACCCTTCGTTGAGTACTGTTTCGCTCCGGGCTTCAGTCAGTTGAGCAAAATGATGTGGGTTGCGAATGAATTGAAGGGTTGAGAAATTCAGTCGGTGCTGAACCTTTGATTCAAATTCTCGAAAAAGTTCAAACGGGGAACGTGTCTGAACCACTGTACAGGTGGATTTCAGCGTTTTCGCGGCAAAGAAGTCAAAAGCCAGCGAGTGGTTATGCAGCGAAAATGAGTGATGTTCTGAATCAAGGCAACTGATATTCAGTGTCACAAAGTGAGGTTCTGGTGCTTCAACCGAGTGAAGAAAAAGCACACTTGCGGTGTACTTGCTGTTTTGATGAAGCAAGTGACAACCGGCGGCATCGAGGCAATTCGGATCAATCCCCGTGTTTTTTTCATACCCCATCACCGCAAAGCCAAGCCGTTCGAAACTTTCAACCAATGGAGAAATTATTTCCTTCCCTTGATGCGAAAGCTCCCCAGGCTCGCAAAAGAAACTATCCGCCCGCACAGGTAGTGGTACTTTTAAGTCAAAAGTCGGTAAAACCTGGATTCCCACAACATTCAAAAACCACGACAAGAACCCATTGAGGTTGGGCTGATAATGAAGAATTTCAGACAGCGAAAACGTGCGCATGTTCACCTTGTAAAAATGTTTCGGAGAAACTTGAGCCATAAACTCCACTTTCTATATTCAACGTGGGCGTTCAAGTGTTTCTCAGGATTGCGCGACACGAATCCTTCAATACCAGATACACTGACGAACTTCCCCACAAAAACCAGTTGAATCATCTCCCTGAGAGAGGTTAGGTGGCTGTAACCTGCAAAGTTCTTCCAAGTTGTTGGATAAACCCACTATACTCAACTTTGTTGATTTCGCCAAGTCACTATTTTGGGGCGGAAGAAGTTGGGTTGAAGAAGTCGGGCTGAAGATATCGGGCTGAAGATATCGGGCTTGGGGCTGAAGAAGTCGGGTTGAAGAACTGGTTTTATTTCATCCCTCATCCTTCAT
>DAOQNB010000439.1:0-5691 GCA_035335845.1 Acidobacteriota bacterium
CATCTGGTCACCCGGTCACAGTGTCAGTGGGTCAGCTTTATGCCTGGGACGAAGCCGACGGCGCCGTAGATTCTGATTCAGCCTGAGCTTCGCTGTTGAGTGTAGATTCTTGGTCGTCTTTGTCGTCAGCGGTCCGGGCGGCTTCGATCAACTCATCTGAAAACAGCCACTTGCCCGGCTTTTGGAGGAATTCAACCCCCAGTCGATGCCGGCCATCCTCGTGACTTTTCCGAAGATTGCGAACCAGGGCAATCACATACTCTTCCTCCTGCCCGCTTGGTGAAAACAAATGTACCTGATCACGCAAGGCAAGACTGCGATGGGTCAAGAGCGTGGCACCTTTCGAACTGAGGTTTTCAACCGTGGCCAGTTCAGCAAAGAAACGGTTCCGGTTGTCATGACCCACCAGAATAATCGGTTTATCAACCACAAACCGCGTTGCTTCGCGAGGGCGGGAAAAGGGCGCCGCCTGCGGAAAGACGGTCGGTTGCGCCGCCTCAGGAGGCTCAATCTTGGGCTTGACAATTGGGGCGTGAACCGCTTCCCGCAACCGATCCAGCCGTGATTGCTCAGCCAGTTTGCCCTCCATGACCTGCCAGAGCAAAAGGTGAATCTCCATGTCGTTGATGTTGCTCCAGAGCAACGCATACAACTCTGCCAGGGCGGCATCAAAATCGCCGGCTTCAAAGTATTCACGGGCCTGTTGAAGATATTTTGGATCAGATTCAGTCATGGAGAGCCAGATGCCAGAATAAAAATTGAAGAATAGTACTGAGTTGAAAAAAGGTGACCCATGATGGGCAAAAACACAGATGCCAGAGATCTATTACACGGAAGTCTTTCGGTTGAAAACAGATACCATATCTGAATCCGGAAAAACAGTCTTTTCCCAAACCCACCTGCTGAAACCATCTATTCTGAAACTAAGCCCTTAGGGGTTGAGAATTTTCCTGATTCAATGTTACGATTATAGCTTTCGTAAAAAACGGTCATTCCTGACCGGATTCGCTATTCATTTTCAGACGTTCAAAGTGCCCTGATCACCACGACAGTGCCGGTATTTTTTTGTTGATGTTGTCATCCGCGTCCCCACTTCAGCCAATACCAACCTATATCCTGTCAGGATTCCTGGGCAGTGGAAAAACCACGTTGCTGATTGAATTGCTCAGGTTTTCCCGCTTTCATGGCCGCAAAGTTGCCGTCCTGATGAATGAATTTGGCGATATCAATATTGACGGCGAGTTGCTCACCGGCGAAGGGTTTAGCGTGATTGAACTCAGCGACGGCTGTGTGTGCTGCCAGATTGGCGAAGATTTCATTCAGGCATTTACCGAAGTGGCCCGGCGATCCCCGGAAATGATTTTTGTGGAAGCCACCGGGTTGGCTGACCCGGTTGAACTCCTCGATCAGGCCACCATGCCCCACTTGCTGCCGTTGATCCACGTGACCAAACTGGTGACGGTTGCGGATCCCAAAAATTTTCCACGGCTTTCAAAGGTTCTGGAAAAGATTGTGCGCCGGCAGGTCCAGTTTGCCGATGCGGTATTTATCAGCAAAACCGATGAAGCGACACCGGACCAGATCGCTGAAATCCAACAAACCATTGCCCGACTCAACCCACATGCCCCGGTGTGGGCTGGCATTCAGGGACACGTCCCAGATGATGCTGACTATCGCTGGTTATTTACCGAAGAAGCCAGTGAAACGCTCACCGCCAAACGGGCTGCGATGAGGGCTTCGGTTGATGCGCTGAGCGACGAAGAATACCAAACCCATCGCGATTTCCACACGCTCTCATGCCGGCTGGTCCGCCCACTTGAGCGCGAGAAATTTGAAACATTTTTACGGCATCTGCCCCCCGAAATCTTGCGTGCCAAAGGATTTATTCGTTTTGTCAATGACCCTCAACTGTGGGTTGTGATGTTTGTAAACGGAGATATTTACCTGCGACCCGCGCAGCTCTCGCCAGCCCCCGAAGAGCATTTGGTTTTCATTGGATCGATGCTGGATCACGCACGCATTGCTTCTGAACTCACCGCCTGTGAGGCTGGGCGACGGTCATTGTCACTGGCTGAGCGCCTGACACCGTCCACAGTCACAGAAGCATGATTTCCTATTGTAGAAGACAGATTGAAGAGAAGGAATTGTATGTCAAACGGCAAAAACCGAAAACCACGACGCAAAGAATCAGGTGCCAAACAACCTGTGAACGTAGCCCAAATGCTCCAGCAAGGCCAAAAAGCCCTGGAAGCTGGCCGCCCGGATGAAGCCCTGGAAGCTTTTGTGACGGCGCTTGAACTGGATCCAGGCTCGGCTGAAGCCCACTTTCACTTTGGCGCGCTCTTGCTTGATTCAGAAGAATTTGAAATCGGCATCGAACACCTGCAGGAAGCTCAGCGCCTGGCCCCCCAGGATGTCCGACCACTGCTCCTGCTCGGCGAATTCTATCTGGAAGAAGATGAGCTGGAGGAAGCCGAACTGTACTTTCGGACGGCCATTGGAATTGATCCGCAGAATTCATTCTGCTTCCACTATCTTGGCAACCTGTTGCTCGAACTGGGACGCTATGACGAAGCCCACTCCAGCTATGAAAAGGCTGTGGCCCTCAATCCGACCGAAGCTGTTCACCACCTTGGATTGGGCAGTGTGTATGCCGATCAGGAACGCTTTGACGAAGCGCTGGCGAAATTCCAGCATGCCCTGACACTGGCCAAAGACGACTGGCGTATCCATCACGATATGGCTGATTTGCTGGTGGCGATGGGACGCCCGGAAGAAGCCCTGCCGCACTATCGCAAAACCCTTGAACTTGATACTTACAACGTTGATGCCCGCTATGGTCTGGGCAATGCCCTGCTCTTGACCAACGACAGCGCCGGGGCCGTTGATGCCTTTAAACAAAGCCTGGAAGATGGCCTTGAAGCCCCACTCGCCTACATTAAATTTGGGATTGCCCTCACGCTCCAACACCGAGCTGAAGAAGCGCGTGAGGCTTTTCTGGAAGCATTAAACCTGCTTGAAGAAGAGCAGGAAGAAGGCCACGCTCCCGAAACCCACTATGAATTGATCATTGCCGAGTTGGGCAGCGGAAACAGCACCAACGCCCAAGATATTGCCGAACAACTGATTACCCATGGTAATCCGGACCCGGCTGCCCTGTCAGAATTGCTAACCGATTTGAAATTGCTGGTTCAATTACCTGGAGCCCAGGACGTCATTCATATTCTCAGCCGCCAAGCTGACCAATTTGTAAATTAAGAGGAAGGTGAGACCCCATGGAAGAACAATCATCACTTCGCAAACCGTCCGGTAGTCGGTTGCGCGGCCCACGCCGCAAAAAGCGCTGCCCATTACTGGAGGATAAAATTGATTACATCGATTACAAAGATGTGAAATTGCTCAAGCAGTTTGTGAGCGAAAACCAGAAAATCCTGCCCCGCCGTCTGACCGGTGTCAGCGCTGCGATGCAACGTCGGCTGGCAGTCGCCATCAAGCGCGCCAAACAGGTTGCGTTATTGGGCTATAAGTGAATCATTGTGGGCTTGGGGCTGAGGGCTGGGGGCTTGGGGAAAGACAAGCTTTCAATCATTTGGCTCCTGGCAACCCCAAAGATTTCATTCCACCCTAGATACGCTGAACTGGTCGAAAAAAGCGAGTGGCGAGTCGAAAAAGATCGGAAGCGAAGAGGTTCTTCATTCCGGTTTCCGGGTTCGTCCAGGCCATATTGGTGTCGCAACTCGCCTGAGACCGCGATTCACTTGAAAGCCTCCGCAAGGAGGCTTTTTCTTTGGTCACAGCTCACTATCGCCCAAAGAAAAAAGGCAGCGTCCAGAAAGACGCTGCCTTTTTGATATCTAAAGGCTAAAAACTGAGGACGGCAGAGTTCAGGTGATACTGACCCAAATTTCTTCAGCCCCAAGCCCTAAGCCCTAAGCCCTGGGCTGTTTAGTATTCACCCATGCCGCCGGGCATACCCGCTGGAGCAGCCTTCTTATCTTCAGGCAATTCAGTGATCAGCGCTTCGGTTGTCAGCATCAAGCCAGCGATTGACGCGGCATTCTGCAACGCCGTACGCACCACCTTGGCTGGATCAATGATTCCGGCCTGCACCAGATCTTCATACTGTTCGGTAGCGGCATTAAAGCCAAATGATTCAACTTCGCTGCCCAGTACTTTGCTCACCACAACCGCACCTTCCTGGCCGGAGTTGGCCACGATTTGACGGAGTGGTTCTTCGAGCGCCCGGCGCACAATCTGCACCCCAAAGCGTTCTTCTTCGTCACCATCAACTTTGAAGCCGTCGAGGGCCTGTTGAGCGCGGAGCAGGGTCACGCCGCCGCCAGGAACAATGCCTTCTTCAACCGCCGCACGGGTCGCGTGCATGGCATCTTCAACGCGGGCTTTCTTTTCTTTCAGTTCGGTTTCCGTCGCGGCACCGACTTTGATCACCGCCACACCGCCGACCAGTTTCGCGAGCCGTTCTTGCAGTTTTTCGCGATCATAGTCAGAGGTCGTGTTTTCGATCTGAGCCCGAATCTGTTCGACACGGGCTTTGATGTCTTTGTCTTTGCCAGCGCCTTCGACGATGGTGGTGTTGTCTTTGTCAACCGTCACGCGCTTGGCGCGGCCCAGGTCTTCCAGCTTGACGTTTTCGAGCTTGATGCCGAGGTCTTCGCTGATCACTTTGCCACCTGTCAGCACCGCGATGTCTTCGAGCATCGCTTTGCGACGATCACCAAAGCCTGGGGCTTTGACGGCACACACCTGGAGGGTACCACGCAGTTTGTTGACCACCAGGGTGGCCAGCGCTTCGCCGTCCACATCTTCAGCGATAATCACCAGCGGTTTGCCCTGACGAGCCACCTGCTCCAGGACTGGGAGCAGATCTTTCATGGAGCTGATTTTCTTTTCATGGAGCAAAAGCATCGCGTTTTCCAGTGACGCTTCCATCCGTTCCGGATCCGTCACAAAGTATGGTGACAGATAGCCGCGATCAAACTGCATCCCTTCAACCACTTCGAGGGTGGTTTCGAGTGATTTTGATTCTTCAACCGTGATGACACCATCTTTGCCCACTTTTTCCATGGCGGAAGCAATGATTTCCCCAATCAGCTTGTCGCCGTTGGCTGAAATCGTTCCGACCTGAGCAATTGCATCACCTTTGACCACGGGCTTGGCCATGTCTTTGATTTTGGCCACGGCCACTTCGACCGCCCGTTCAATCCCACGCTTGAGGGACATTGGGTTGTGGCCAGCCGCCACCAGTTTGGCGCCTTCGCGGAAGATTGCCTGCGCGAGCACCGTCGCGGTGGTGGTGCCATCACCGGCAACATCTGAAGTCTTTGACGCCACTTCGCGCACCATCTGGGCGCCGGCGTTTTCCATATTGTCTTTGAGGTCAATTTCTTTCGCCACGGTCACACCATCTTTGGTGATGGTTGGGCTGCCAAATTTCTTTTCAATGACAACATTGCGGCCCTTTGGACCGAGGGTCACTTTTACAGCATCGGCGAGTTGGTTGACGCCACGCAGAATTGCCTGACGTGACTCTTCTCCGTGAATCACTAGCTTGGCCATTGTAACTTGCTCCTTTTAAGATAAGACAAATAAGTATTTATGAAGAAATAAACAACCTGAAAACCCGTCAGACCAGCACGGAGGCCAGCCTGGAGTGGTTGCAACAGGCAAACT
>DAOQNB010000440.1:0-5684 GCA_035335845.1 Acidobacteriota bacterium
GCCCAAAAAGGACAGCTCCCACTCAACCTGGTGGTTGATATTGTCGAACAAACAGCTCTGGCCATTGACGAAGCCCACAAACAAGGCATTGTTCACCGGGATTTAAAACCGGACAACATCTGGCTAGAACCCAACCGGCGCGGCGGCTATAACATCAAGGTCCTTGATTTTGGAATTGCCAAGCTGCGTGATACCTGCAGCGAAGGATCTGATACTGACGTGAGCCTGACTCCTTCGGGCCGGCTCCAACCAGTTGATACCGAAGGCTCAACCTTGATCAATCGCAGTACGCTCCCCTTTAGCCATCAACGACCCAGTACCCCAGTTTTTGAAAACACCGAAGGCGCCACCCAGATCCACCCTTCAAATCCGCAGGTTTCGCCATCACCAGTGGTGGTATCCGTGGCCGTTGACTCAGAATCTGGGACTCAAATTCATCCGACGACGCATTCAACTCATTTTGATGAACCAGAAATCCCGCGCACGGATGGTGGACGGGCGACAAATCTGCTCAACCATGGCACTGAATTAAGCCTGGTCACTCAGGTTGGGACGGTGATGGGAACGCCAGCCTATATGTCGCCCGAACAGTGCAAAGGGGTTGCAACCGATGGCAAATCAGATATTTACAGCCTCGGCGTGATTGTCTATCAAATGCTGGCTGGTGAACAGCCGTTCAAAGGCGACACGTTCCAGCTTATTGCCAAACACACGGAAGAACCGCCGCCGTCGCTGTATGAAAAACGAATTGAAATTTCGAAAGACGTTGAAGCCATCGTGTTTTCGGCACTCGCCAAAGACCCACAGGAACGGCCCGTAAACGCCCGGGCATTTGCAGCCGCTCTCCGCTCGACCATTGAAGGCGAAACCGGAGTCTTGAAAACCGCCCGCTTTATGTTTTCAACCTGCCAGCGACATTTCTTTGCGCTAGGGTTTATTGCCTACCTGCCAACAATCATGCTGGCGGGGGCTCTGATTTACCTGGAGTATGCCTCAGGGGCCTTGAATTCCTACTATGGACCGCTGGCCTTTATCGGGATGCTGGTTGGACTTTATGGATTCGCCCTCCTTGGAAACCGATACAACGTGGCCGCCGCAACGATCATTGTGGAGAAACTGGTCACCAACCCTGAATCAGAACTGTCGTTTAAGCCAATCGCCCTCACCTATTGCCGGAACTTCTGGCCATTAACCAAAACCATTTTCTTGAGCTGTGGTTCGGTACTTGGTCGCTCTCTTCCTCTGGTGGTTCCAGGTATTAAAGCCGCCATGCAGCAGGCTCTGGCACCGGCAGCGGTCATTGTGGAAGGAAAAATCGGAAAAGACGCTATCGAGCGATCCACTGACCTGATGAAATTCCATCGGCCAGTTGGATACGCTTTTTTGGTTCGTGACATAAGCGCCGCAACGTTCGGCGTCCTCTATCCACACCTCTCCATGGTCGGTTTTTTGATTTATGGCGGGGACGATATTCTGGGGGATTTGATCCAGAAAATTTTCAGTGTGTGGGTTGGACTGGCAATTGCCGGTTTATTTATTTCGACCATGTTTCATTCGGTGAATTGCGCGATTCCGACCGCCCTGTTTTATTTCCAGGCCCTGCGGTCAGCCGGGATCATTCCCTGTGCCGACTCCTGTGCCGTCGAAGCCCAAATTACCACTAAACCCAAACGCCCCCCGGCATTAAAACTGGGGACGCTTTCCTGGTTAATTATGCCGGCGGTTTTTCTGATGTTGCTGGCGTTTATCGGCCAGCAAAACCCACAACGGGCCGAATTGATCCGGGCAGTGCGCGATGGAAAAGCTGCGAAAGTCAAAGAGCTACTCAAGAATCACCAATATGCCAATGCTACGGTCAAGAATGGAATGAGCGTTTTGAGTCTTTCTGCCAATAACGGCCATACTGAGATTGTACAAACCCTGCTTGAAGCGGGTGCCAACCCCAATGCCAGAGACAATGATGGCGATACGCCCCTGATGATGGCTTCACGCACAGGCTATGCGGAAACAGTTCAGGCGCTGCTCAAACGGGGCGCGGCCATCAATGAACAAAATAAAAATAAAGAAACGGCGCTCTGGCTGGCTGCCCGATTGGGACGTAGCGAGGTGGTCAAAGTTCTGATTGCTGCCAATGCCAACCCAACGCTTCGGGATAAAACCGGCAAGACTCCGCTTGAAAAAGCTCAGGAGGAAAACCGGGCTGAAGTGGTACAACTCCTGACAAAGCAGTGAGTAGCGAGTGGCAGGTGGCGAGTCGTCAATCAATACACTATTATCGCCGGGTAACGGCTTGAGTTGATCTCTGAAGTACCTTGCCATCAATTTTCTGAGCTATTGGGTTTGGTACGTGGTTGATTTTTTTCCGTGTTTTCCGTGTTTTCCGTGGTGAAAATGTCTGGAAAGTTTCAGTACAGTACTGATATCAGCGTGTCGTCAGTCGTCAATCATCAAAACAATACAACAATGAATCGAAGTGACATCTTATCGGTTTTTGAACGGAAACCTTTTATTCCACATCCCTTACTCAAGAGTGGACATGCCCAAACCATTGTTTCAGCAGTGCTTTCCCGCCGGAAACGCTTGCTGGTTCAATGTTCTGAACCCCGGATGTTTCACCTGCCCCATAAGATTCAAATTTTGGGTCACTGTTCCTGGCAGTCCGACAAGAAAAAAACGCCGTGCCTGGTCTTAATTCATGGCATGGAAGGCTCAACCGAGTCTCCCTATATGATCGGAACCGCTGAGAAAGCACTGGCGGCGGGGTTGAATGTAGTCAGACTCAATATCCGCAACTGTGGCGGCGTCAAACCAAATCAGGCATTTTATCATGCTGGCCTGACTGAAGATTTGCGGCAGATTTTTTATCAGTTGCGCGAAGTTGATGGGGTTGATGAATGTTATCTGGCCGGCTTTTCGCTTGGCGGAAACCAGTCGCTCAAATTTGCCGGGGAAGAAAAATCCAATGGGCAGAACATTTTGCGTGGACTCGTTGCCGTTTCTCCTTCGGTGTATCTTCCGACCTGTATTGATGCCCTCGAACGCCACACCAATTATCTCTACCACATAAATTTCCTGCGCAGTATCAAACGCAAAGTGGTGGCCTATAACGAGACTTATCCTGGATGGGTTGATGCCTCGCTCTTGCCAAAAATTCGAACCTTGCGGAAATTTGATGATGTCTACACGGCGCCGTATTCTGGATTTCGTGATGCGGCTGATTATTATGAGCGAGCCAGTTCGCGCAACTACCTGGCTGATATTCAGATCCCAACCCTCATCCTGCATTCGGAAGATGATCCGTTCATTCCGGCAGATCCCCTTCATCATCATAAGGTGACCACCAACCCCAATCTCGTCACCATCATTACCCGGCACGGCGGCCATGTGGCCTTTATCTCAGCCATTCCAGAAAACAATTGTCGCCGCTGGGCAGAATCAAGAGTGATAGACTTCGTTCAAACCCTCAGAAAGAAATAATCTTGCGCCTCATTTCCTCCAGGTTTTTCCAGCTTAATGAAAAATAGATGAAGGTTTATTTACATCTTTTTTCCAGTGACAGTGATAGGGTGACACCGCTCGAAATTCCCCGCACTCTCTCAATACACCAATCAAACTTTACGCGCTGCCTGAACAAACCGTGTGCCTGTCGTTAATCAAAAAACCTGGGTGCAAAACAAAACCCTGTATTTTTGAACTGCCGGCCAGACAAATTCTCTTCGCAAGTAATTTATTTTCATTTACTTACGAAGTACCACGGATTGCAATCAAATTCAAAAATTTCAGAGTTTGGGCAGGCGGAGGAGACCCCCATGAAAACTCGTCAGAGAGTGGCCCTGCTGTTTTGCCTTTTAATAAGTCTGACCATCATTCGGAGTCCATACCGAATACAAGCCCAGACTTCAACCATTACAATCAACGTTGACGCTAGCGCCAATCGTCGTCCAATCAACCCGATGATTTATGGAGTGGCGTTTGCCTCATCGCAACAACTCACTGATTTGAATGTCCCGGTACATCGGTCGGGCGGGAATAACACCAGTCGCTATAACTGGCAGCAAAACGCGGATAATCGCGGATTTGACTGGTATTTTCAGAGTATTGCCTACTCAAGCAGCACCGCTGGCGAAGTCGGTGATTCATTTATTTCATCGAGTAAAGCGGCTGGGGCACAACCAATGTTGACAATTCCAATGGTCGGCTGGGTGGCGAAACTTGGGGCAAATCGGTCAAAACTCTGTAGCTATTCAATTGCCAAATATGGCCAGCAAACCGGAAATGACTGGCAATGGTTCCCAGATGCCGGAAATGGAATTCTGACCAATGGCCAGGAAATTACCTGGAATGATCCCAACGATGCCAACACCCCAGCCAATTCAACCTTCCAGCAAGGGTGGGTTCAGCATCTGGTCAGTCGCTGGGGAAATGCGGCCAACGGCGGGCTGCGCTATTACATTTTGGATAATGAACACAGCATCTGGCATTCAACCCATCGTGATGTTCATCCAACCGGGGCCACCATGGATGAGGTAAAATCCAAGATGATTGACTACGGTGGGAAGATCAAAGCGATTGACCCAACCGCGAAAGTAGTTGGACCGGAAGAATGGGGCTGGAGCGGGTATCTGCTGAGCGGATATGACCAGCAGTATGGCGCCCAACACGGCTGGAGCAATCTTCCAGATCGGGCCAATCATGGCGGAATGGATTACCTTCCCTGGCTGCTTGACCAACTTCGCCAGCACCAAACCAGCACCGGGCAGCGGTTACTGGATGTGTTTACAGTTCACTATTACCCACAAGGCGGTGAATTTAGCGACGATGTTTCCTCAAGTATGCAACTTCGGCGCAATCGCTCGACCCGTTCGTTGTGGGATCCGACTTACACTGACGAAACCTGGATCAATGATAAAGTCCAGCTTGTTCCCCGGCTTCGCAACTGGGTCAATACCTACTACCCCGGCACCGAAATTGGCATTACCGAATACAACTGGGGTGCAGAAGGTCACATCAACGGCGCCACCACCCAGGCTGATATTTTTGGGATCTTTGGACGTGAAGGGCTCGACATCGGTGCCCGCTGGACGACACCAGCAACCGGCACCCCAACCTATAATGCCATCAAGATGTATCGCAACTATGACGGCAACAAATCCACATTTGGCGACACCAGTGTGAGTACCACGGCGCCCAATCCGGACAATGTTTCCGCCTTTTCGGCCCTGCGCACCAGCGATGGAGCATTGACGGTGATGCTGATGAACAAACAGCTTTCGACTGATACTCCGATCAACCTCAATCTGGCCAATTTTACCCATCAGGGACGGGCCAAAGTCTGGCGATTAACCAGCAGCAACACCATCAGTGCCCTTTCAGATATCACGTTCAGTGGCAACACGCTCACAACCACCCTTCCGAGACAAAGCATCACGTTGCTGGTGCTGCCGGCTGGAACGGCGGTCAACCAATCTCCAGTTGCTTCGGCAACAGCCAACCCAACCACCGGGGCAGCACCGCTGGCCGTTTCATTCAATGGAAGTGCGTCAACCGACCCGGATGGCTCGATTGTGTCTTATGCCTGGAATTTTGGGGATACCACAAGCGGATCGGGGGTTACCACGTCACATACCTACACAACGGCAGGAACCTACACCGCAACCCTGACAGTTACCGATAATGGCGGGGAA
>DAOQNB010000441.1:0-5666 GCA_035335845.1 Acidobacteriota bacterium
CGTACTAGATTTCTTCATTCTTCATTCTTCATTCTTCATTCTTCATTCTTCATTCGCTGATTATCTCACCGCCAGAAAATTCCCAAAAATCTGAGTTCCAGGATTAAAGAAGATAATTTTCTCTCCCACCCGAACCGTCGGAATCACCCGCCGTCCACCACTCCACTGAATGATTTTTTCCGGTGCGCCTGGTGTTGATTCAATATCCACCTTGGCAAACGTTTTTCCGGCTCGTTGCAAATAACTTTCCAAAAATCGGCAGTCTGGACACCACCCGGCGCTAAAAACCGTAATCGGTAGCCGGTCAATTTCGCTGTCTTCAATCAGACTTCCCCGCTCAAACATCCGCGACAACACATCAGGTGCTGGCTGCAGAAACAGTGCCAGGATTTTTTCACCGACCCGAACCAGTGGCAAAACATCGCTTCGACCTTCAGTCCAGCGCTCAACATTGGCCTGCGCGTTTTTGTCTTCTCGAACATCAATTTCAGTAAATCGGATGGCCTGGTTGTGAAAAAAAGTTCGTATCGCTTCAACTTCCGGTGTCAGCCCGGCACGATACAGATAGACAGGAAAATTCATAAGTACTCCTTAACAAACTATATATCTTCAATAAGAATTTCTTACTATACCCTTATCAAAACTGGGCAAACAGCCATCTTTGCTGAAAGACAGAGGAAGATCAATCCCAAGTCCCCATTGACATTTTTTATCACTCTCCGTAACATCCTGTCAGAGCTAGCCTTATGTCGTACAAGGGGGTCACCTCTCATCCCTCATCACATTCACCATCTAACACAGGTGCGACATGACGCAACCCAAAGTGCAAATCAATAAACAAATTCCGGATAAACTGTTCTTCAAAATCGGCGAGGTGTGCGAACTGGTCGAAGTCGAACCACACGTGCTGCGCTATTGGGAACAGGAGTTTCCGCAACTTACACCACAAAAAAATCAGGCTGGACAACGGGTCTATCGGCGGCGCGATGTTGAAATCGCGATGCGGATTAAAGCCTTGCGTGAAGAAGAAGGCTTTACCATTGCTGGCGCCAAAAAACGTCTGGCGCAAGAAATGCGATCTGGTTCAAAACTGAAGGTGGTCCCAATAGAGCGCCCGACGGAAGTTGCCCGCCCGGCACCGCCAGTTGAGCCACCGCCACCGCCAATAACGGTTGAACTGGCGGAACCAGTTGTTGAAATCATCAGTGAACCTGCCCCGCCGGCACTTCTGGCTGAACCGGACATCCTCACCATTGTCGCCTCTGATTATGAAGAACCAGGCTCTGGTCAGTTCTCGGCGACACAAAAAGCCGCGCTCCACAAGATTCGGACCGAACTGGAAGCTTTATTGACATTGCTGAGGTAGGAGTGCTATAAGCCCAAGTTCTCTTTGTCATCCTGGATTTTCCTTGTCGGGACGTGGCGCAGCCTGGTAGCGCGCACGCTTGGGGTGCGTGAGGTCGCTGGTTCGAATCCAGTCGTCCCGACCATCAAATTTGCACACACAATAGTGGCAGTTTTCTTGAGGTGAGCTACGGGCAATTCTTCGCGCGGCTCACCTTTTTCACTTTCAAAGGGTGTTCAATGACTCGCATTTTGGTTACCAATGACGATGGGATTTTTTCTGAAGGCATCATCCGGCTGGCCCAGGAACTGGAACAACTCGGAGAAGTCATTGTGGTGGCACCTTCTTCTGAAATGAGTGCCGCCTCGCATTCACTGACCTTGATCCGACCACTCCGGATTATTGAAGTTCGCCCCAACTGGTATCGAGTGGATGGCACCCCCACGGACTGTGTCGTTTTAGCCCTCAATCAAGTTCTGAAAGATCAACCCTGGCCGGATCTGGTAGTGTCGGGAATTAACCGGGGCGCCAATCTGGGTGATAACGTGACCTACTCCGGCACCGTGGCGGGGGCGCTTGAAGGTTCGATTTATGGTCTCCCCAGCATTGCCATCTCACAGGTTGGGCGTGAGAAATTCAACTTTGAAAAGGCGGCCAAATTTGCCCGCCAGATTGCCCACAAAGTCCTGACCGAAGGGTTGCCCAAAGGCACTCTGCTCAATGTCAACATTCCACCCGGCGAGATCAAAGGCGTGAAAATCACTCCAACGGGCAGCAAAATAGCGGCCACCTCGATTGTCGAAGGTCGCGACCCGCGCGGGATGAAATATTTTTGGATTGGGGAAGACAGTGTATCCTGGCACGAAGTACCCGGCGTTGATTTTGAAGCCATTCACGAAGGATTTATCTCCATCACGCCACTCCGCAATGATTTGACTGATCATCAGGCACTGGCCAAACTCAGGCATTGGGGCGACATTACACCAGAATTTGACTAAAGATAGCGCGGCGTCAAGCCGCCGCACTCCATACAGGGGGTACCCAGGTGAAATTTATTACTGCCATCCGACTCGCGGTGATGATGGTGCTGGCGGCCATTTTCTTTTCGATTCCGCTGGTAATTGCCCTGCCTCTTTCACCCAAATGGCGGCGCAAAGTCATGTTTTACCCGTGGTTTGGATTTGCCAATTCATTACGACTGCTTTTTGGAGCAACGGTTCAGGTTACCGGTCGCGAATATGTCGGGGGCGAGTATGAGCAACATCACCTCTATATTTGCAATCACCTGAGCATGGCCGATATCCCGATTCTGGTCACGGTGTATCCACTCCCGTTTGTGGCCAAAAAAGAGGTCATGAAGGTTCCAATCATCGGCTGGGCAGGTTTGATGTCTGGAAATGTCTCGTTTGATCGCTCGGATCCCGTTGCCCGTAAAAAAGTCGTCTATGAAACCCTCCGGCGAATCAAGGAAGTCAACTCGATTTATATTTTTCCAGAGGGCACGCGCAGCAAAACCGGGATTCCCAAAGCCGAACCGTACCTCTCGATGATGGCCGCTGCCTGGACCGAAAAAATTGATGTGATCCCGATGGCCATTCACGGCTCTAAAAATGTGCTCACTGACTTAACCAGTGATGTCCGTATCAAGCTGGATCCACCGATGCGGTGCGCAGACTATCCCAACGCTGACCGGTTTGCCCAGGCCTGTTGGAGCCGGGTCATCGAGATGTTTTATGAACTCAACGCCGATGCCAAAGCGGCTGGCAGTCGAACCGCAATTCCAGCCGAAATGGTACCACCCACACCAGCAACGGCCTCAACCCGACTCAATGAAGTCTTTGAGTCAGTTTCCCAGGAAATCCATGACGAACCCTCCACGACCGAATGACTCGCCCGAAGTTGAACCCACTGACACAGCGCAAGCGGTTGAACTCGAAGTCGAAGCTGACCAAACCACGGAAATTGAAGTTGAGACCGATGACGCCGGGACTGACGATGTCGAGGCACTTGAAGTTGAGACCGATGACGCTGATGATCTTGAAGATGAAGATGATGAAGATGAAGATGAATTGTCAGACGTTGAAATGGATGAGGTTGCCCCGACTCCGGCCTCATTTCGATCTGGCTTTGTTGGCATTCTGGGTCGCCCCAACGCTGGCAAATCAACGCTGATCAATCATCTGGTCGGTGAAAAAATCGCCGCTGTTTCCGATAAACCCCAAACCACCCGCACCCGCATCCAGGGGATTGTGACCTTGCCTGACGAAGGCCAAATTGTGTTCGTAGACACACCCGGCGTTCATAAACCAGGATACAAACTCAACAAGCGAATGATGCAGGCAGTCCTGGATACCATTCAAACAGTTGATCTTTTGCTCTTGCTACGTGATGCTTCGGTTTCAACCGGAAACGGTGATAAATTTGTCCTGGACATGGTCAAACAGGCCGGGAAACCAACATTTTTGCTGCTGAACAAAATTGATAAAGTCGCCGACAAAACCGCACTCTTGAAGTTGATGGAGTTTTACCGAACCGAATATGAGTTTGTGGAATTCATCCCACTTTCGGGTCTCAAAGGCGACAATACCAAGCTCCTGGTTCAGAAAATCCTCGAACACCTGCCCGTTGGCCCGCCTCTGTTTGAAGAAGACGCCCTGACCGACCAGACTGACCGCATGCTGGTGGCAGAACTGATTCGCGAGCAGGCATTGCGGGCGCTCTCACAAGAACTTCCGTTCTCAATTGCCGTGATGACCGAACAATGGGAAACCCGCCCAAATGGCGTGGTTCATCTGGCCTGTGTCATCTATGTCGAACGCGAGTCCCAACGTGCGATTGTACTCGGCAAAGGCGGTGCCAATATGAAAAAAATTGCTATTGCCGCCCGCAAAAACATTGAAGCGATGCTCGACACCCGAATCTTCCTCGAACTCTTTGTCAAAGTTCAGCCCCACTGGCGCAATGACGAGCGCATGCTGGATCTGATGGGAATTGAAAAGCTTGGGAGTGAGTAGCAGGCTTGGGGCTGAAGACATTGGGCTGAAGAACGGGGCTGAGGGCTGAAGACTCGCAAGCTCGGGGCTGAAGAAAACGGGTTCAATCCCCTGAGCCCGAAGACCTCAGCCCAATGCCTTCAGCCCTGAGCCCCAAGCCCGTCTTCTTCAGCCCGATGTCTTCAGCCCTATACCCTTAGCCCTGTTCTTCAGCCCGATGTCTTCAGCCCTGAGCCCTGGTTTTTTGTGCGCAAATATTTCCCCCACATCACCAAACCCATCTTGATTCTCGGACTGGTGAGCCTCTTTACCGATATTGCCAGTGAGATGCTCTATCCGGTGGCGCCGCTTTTTCTGAAAAGCCTTGGCGCTTCAACCGTGTTAATTGGTGCATTGGAAGGGTTTGTCGAATTTATTTCTGGGCTTTTGAAAGGTTATTTCGGCGCACTTTCTGACCGCAAAGGATCGCGAGCCGGGTTTGTTCGAGCTGGATATGCCCTGTCGGCACTGGCCAAACCGCTTCCAGGTCTCTGGACAGCCGTTGGAGGTGTCGTCACTGGAAGAATCGTGGACCGGCTTGGAAAAGGGATGCGTTCAGCGCCAAGGGATGCACTTCTGGCCAGCTATGGCGGAAAGAAATCTCAGGGTGCGGTCTTTGGGTTCCATCGGGCGATGGATACGCTGGGCGCCGCACTTGGACCACTCCTGGCACTTGGGTTTCTGGTCCTGTATCCAAATGCCTTTCGTGAATTGTACCTGCTGGCGTTTATCCCTTCGATTCTGGCAGTGGTTGCCACGTTTTTTGTCTCTGAAGTTCCCTTCACTCCCAAATCTGACACCAAACCTTTTGCCCCGTTTGCGGTTTTTTCCTACTGGCACGCATCACCACCAGCCTACAAACGCATTGTCATTGGCCTGACGCTGTTTGCCCTGGTCAATAGCAGTGATGTGTTTTTGATTTTGAAAGCTGGAAAGGTTGGATTTTCAACAGCAGCGGCGATTGGCGGATATGTCTTTTATAATCTGGTGTATGCACTGGCGGCTTACCCACTGGGCGTGCTCGCGGATTCATTTGGAAAACGACGGGTGCTGGTGAGCGGGCTGATTCTCTATGCAGCGGTGTATGTCGGCTTTGCCCTGTTGACCCAATCCTGGCATGCCTGGGTGCTCTTTGCTTTGTATGGCCTGTATGCGGCGGCAACTGAAGGTATTGCCAAAGCCTGGATTGCAGACCTGGTACCAAATGAAGACCGTGGTAAAGCGATTGGATTGCAAACCATGCTTGCCAGCTTCGGAACACTCGTTGCCAGCCTGATGGCCGGGGTCCT
>DAOQNB010000442.1:0-5659 GCA_035335845.1 Acidobacteriota bacterium
CCAAGCCCCAAGCCCCAAGCCCCAAGCCCTGGTTTTCTCAGCCCCACCTTGACAATCAGCACCAACTTGCCGTATTGGATAGGCCACATCTTTTTAAACGAGCTGCCTATGATTGCCTCTTCAAACTAAGTTGAACCTGTTGTGAAACCACATCCGGTTTCTGGCCTTTGCCTTAACGGGCGGAGTGTGTCTGGCTGGTTCGACTTTTTTCGCACACATTTTCCCTTTGTCCAATTGACCCCGACCAGTATTGCTACCGATGTCATGTCAGGCGTCGGATTGCGTGCTGTGTGTGTCGAAATCCCACACCTGACAGGTGTGGTGAAGATTTGAAGAGGATTTTCAGCCATGAATTTGCACGATGAGTCAAATTTAGGATCGCCATTTGATGATGGCAATGTGTACGACCTTCTGTTTTCCAATTTTGATTATGGCCTGGAGTATTACCTGCAACTGGCTCGATCTGCCCAGGGCCCGGTGCTTGATATTGCCTGTGGTACCGGGCGCGTGATGCTTCCGTGCCTGGAGGCTGGCCTTGACGTAGACGGACTCGATTTGTCAGTCGCACTGCTTGACCGATTGCGAGAAAAGGCAGCCGTAAAAGGATTGAATCCAACGCTGTTTGAAGGAGATATGCGACAGTTCCGCCTTGACCGGCGATATCGGCTGGCCATTATTCCATTTAATGCTTTTGTGCATTGTATGAATGGTGAAGAGCAAATTGCGGCGTTGCGGTGCATCCGCGAACACCTGGAGCCGGGCGGAATGCTGGCATTTGATACCTTCTTTCCAGGGTTTGAGATGCTCAACCTGCCAAACCAAACCAGAGTGTTAGAAATGGAGACCGACCATCCGACGCCAGGGTGGAAGGTTCGAGTTTATGACACTCGCACGCTCAATCGGATAGACCAGATTCAACATTCCTTTATGGAAATCGAGGAACTCAACGATGCCGGTGAAGTTGTGAAGGTTCATCCGAGCCAGACCCAGATTCGCTGGATTTACAAGCAGGAAATGGAGCTTTTGCTGCGGTTGAGCGGATTCTGGAACTGGAACATCTGGGGGAGCTTTGAGCGACGACCACTGGTGAATGAAACCGACGCCATGATTGTTGAAGCTACAGTGTGATTCTTAGGGCTAGGGGCTAGGGGCGGAAGACTCGCACGCTCGGGGCTGAAGAAGGAGGGTACTTCAACCTGATTTCTTCAGCCCCAAGCCCCAAGCCCCAAGCCCGTTGTCTTCAGCCCTCAGCCCTGGTTTTTTCAGTGCGATGTTTTTTGATTTTTTCGTGTGTTTCATGGTTAAAAATGTCTTTGAATTTCCGCTGACATCTGGCTACCTTCAACCCACGATCCCAAACTCATCTCTGGAAGGTTTTATGAAATCTTTTTCCTGCTGGTTGCTCATTTTTGTCTTGATTGGGTTGTCTTCAACAGGTTCGGCTCAGAATCACAGGTCGGCCAAATTGACCGCCTATCCGCCGGATGCGCTGGCCGAGCTTGAAAAATGGCGTGCTGAATATGAATCAGATGTGAAATCTGAAACTGGCTGGCTTTCAATTCGAGGGTTGTTTTGGTTAAAGCCCGGTGCGAATTTGGTTGGAAGTGCGGCTGATAACGTTGTGGTATTGCCAGCCGAAGCTGCACCAGCTCGGGTTGGTGTGATTACACTCGATGGCAAAAAAGCCCGACTGGCGGTTCAGGCTGGCGTACCGGTAGCTGTCAACGGGAAGGCTGTCACCGAAACAGACCTCAAAACCGATGCTGATGGCAAAGCCGATATGATCACGCTGGGGACGCTCTCCTTTTATATTATTGTGCGTGGAGAGAAAATTGGCGTCCGACTCAAAGACACCAATAACCCGGCACTCCGAAATTTCCCCGGTGTTCACTGGTTTGAACCCAACGGTGCTTTTCGGGTTGAGGCCAGGTTTGTACCGTACAACCCACCCAAAATCTTAAAAATCACCAATGTGCTGGGCGATGTGAGCGATGTTCCAAGCGCCGGATACGTTGAGTTCCGCTTACTTGGGAAAAAATGCCGGCTGGATGTTCAACAGGCCGATGATCGGCTCTTTGTCAATTTCAAGGACAGGTCCGCCGGCGTGACCACCTATGGCGCCGGTCGGTTTTTAGAACCAGAGCTTCCCAAAAACGGCAAAGTGATGATTGATTTCAACCGGGCCTACAATCCGCCCTGTGCCTACACTGAGTTTGCCACCTGCCCGTTGCCGCCACCGCAAAATGCACTGCCCGTGGCAATTGAAGCCGGAGAAAAGAAGACACATTGAAGATCTTGGGTGCGGAGCGGAAGCGGCCTGGTATCAGTAGCCGTAACCGATTGATGACCACGACGATTGGACAGAAGATGATCTGCGGGAAGCAATGCTGGTTTCCTGGAGCTACTTGGAAGTAAGAGGCGAAAGCCAGAAAGCTGGCGGCCAAACTCAGGGAACTGGGACTTGACCCCGACGCCTTGTAAAAAGGTGGGTGATGCCTTCATCTCAAAAGCGCACGGTTGAGCCATTGACCACCAGCGAAAGACAGTTCAACCGAAAGGAAAACCAATGGCTGGAATCAACTACATTGTGGATGAACAGTGAAACCGGACGGCGGTGCTGCTGCCCTTACCCAAATATGGCGCTCTGCTTGAGCAATTGCTGGGGGATGCTGAGTGAGGCCGTCTGGTTCGGGAAATCCCACCTGACCAGTGCCCCACAGGCATTGAAGCCAATCAGTTCCTGGTCTTGAGGATGCTGATGATGAATGATTTTTTATGGATCAACCCTGGCCTACTTTCTACTTTTCTTTAGATTTACTCAATCTGGGAGTTTTTGATCCCATCTTCAACTTTGGAGACAATAACCTGGGCAAGGTGGTTTATTGTTTCACCATTCAATTCGGGAACCTCTGCTCTTATTAAAAATCCTCTTTCTTTTGAGTGTTTTCCTAATTTTCTAACAACTTCATACAGTATTGACTCAAGAAGATCCAAATATGCTTCATCGTTTTGCAATACATCACAAAACCATTTGGCCCCTTTGCCTATAAAAAAGGGTTCTGTATCAAATCCAGCTTGGAGAGGTCCAAACACACCTGGAAACTGTGATTCAATAAACCTCCACACGGCAACGCTACACGGGAAAGAGTACCGCCACTTCTCTAGTGGTATTGTAGAAAGTTCATTCTTTATCAACTCTTGCAATTGTGCTGCATTATTTATGGGCATCAGGTAACCCCCAAAATTCTAAGGTTTCAGCTAATTCAACTCCAACTCAGGCTCACCGCTCCCAGCAGATATATTTTTCACCTTTTGCTGAAATATTTTTAACCAAAAGGTGGAGCCGGGTAAAGTATTGATTTACTGAAGGATATCCAGGGTTTATCCTCTTTGTGTCTTTCGGGTCTTTCACCTTTTGGGTAAAACCTCTTCAGATGAATGACTAATGCCTGGTTGTCTTGAGATGTGGATGCTCATTCAATGGGCGCCATATCGGGTAACTGGTCCCGCCAAAGCCACCAGGACCAGTTTCAAATCAAGACCTGCCATCCAGAAACCGCTCTGAATCCAAACCAGGTATCACTGCCCTTTAACGAAACCAGGCTGCCAGGGCCTTTAGCTTGTTTTGAGCGTCTTCCGATAATCTCATTTCGCCATTTCACCTCAAATCCTCACCTACCGAGTAGCGAGATTATCTTGAATTCAAAGATAATATTCTTCAACCTGAATCCTGGCTGGTCAAAGTGGTGCCGTGACTTCCACACGAATTCCTTTGGTGTTATATAGACAGATTATGGATTATGAATTGCTCCAACGGGCCAGAACCGGTGATCTTCAGGCGTTTGATCAGCTCTATCAGCGTCATAAGGTTGTCGTGTGGCAATTTGTGTTAAGTCGGGTCGGGTCGCCGATGACTGCCGAAGATATCGTCCACGATACCTTCCTGGAATTAATCAAACATCCGAGCCGGTTTGATCCATATCGCGGAGTTCTATTTGAGGCCTATTTGTGCGCCGTGGCAAAAAAATTAATCCTCAAGCATCAACGCAAACGGAGGCGGGAAACACTGGTGTCAGACCAGTCAGTCACACCGATATGTTTCAACCAGGAGGAAAAACCAACTTTTGAACAGCGTGCCAACCAGAAGATTGATGTACAGCGGGCACTGAAAAATCTGGCTTTCAATCATCGTCAAGTCTTGCAAATGGTTGAAATTGAAGGATATTCGGTCAAAGAACTTTCAGATCAAGCCGGATTGAGTATTGTCGCGTTGAAGGCCAGGTTGCATCGGGCCAAACTGGCCTTGCGGAAACTGTTGATTACCGAGGCCCGGTTTGGAAGCAAATGACCAGGCTGGTGGCGGCTGGCGGAGACCTCATTGTGAGAAATTTCATATTTAGTGCAGCCTCCGGCAGGGTGGTGCTTCATCGGATGGGTCAGAAACATAGGTCGAAGTCGAAGTTGGGAGAAACTCCCGCTCGACGTTTTTTTGAATGGTGGCAAAACCGGCAGAAACGATTTTTTCCAGTTTGAGACGATGGTCGCTGTTGGAAAAGTCAATTTCGGGATGGCATTCAATCAGTTGATATAAATGGAGCAGCTTGATGCTCTCCAGGATTTTCAATTGGGTGGTGTGACGGTGTGCAGGACTTGCCCCATCGGCGGTTCGTTCAGCCAGATAGGTTTGAATCGCCGAGAGTAAAAATAACAGCAAATCTTGCTCAAAACGCAGGATACGGTCGATTGAGTCTGACAAAACAATTTCAATCGGCGGGCAGGGATCAGACACGATAGATTCCTCCGTTGATATCGACTCACGATAGGAACTTGGATTTTCGGTAGCTTGAAAAAAAAGAGGTCTTCTATAATTTCCACTTACCGTTGAAAAAGATGCGGTGCTCATCATTTTTTTCTTGATGATTTGCCTTACCCGAAGGGAGAACCAGACAACGTGGCTGACAAAACCAATTCTGAAATCAAAAGCGACTCGGCACCGGCGCAACCCCTGGCTATCAGTGCGGAACCAAAATTCACCCAGGTCAGTCTGGCACTTGAGCGGATACGGACTGATGGCAATACCCAGAGCCGTGCCGGAATCAACTGGAATGTGGTTGAAACCTATGCCGAGCGGCTGGTGGCGGGAGATCAGTTCCCACCCGTTGATGTCTATTTTGACGAGCACCAGTACTGGCTGGCTGATGGGTTTCACCGGGTGGAAGCTGCCCGGCGCGTCCGCTACAGCACGTTTCCGGCCAGAGTTTTTCAAGGCTCGCGCCGCGATGCTCAATTGCACAGCATCCAGTCCAACATCACCCACGGGTTGCAGCGCTCAGATGCCGACAAGCGCATGGTGGTCTTGATGCTCCTGCAAGATGATGAATGGTGTTACCAAAGCAATTATGAAATTGCCCGGTATAGCGCCATCTCGGTTTCCTTTGTCCGAAAGATCAAAAATGAGATTGACCAGCTCATCAATGGCCTGCATTCAGCTCATGACCGCAAGCTGCAAGAGCGATATGGTGGCGCGGCAGCCGAGGTGCTGGCGCTGGTGGCTCAGAAGCTTCGGATTCAGCCGGCTGAAAAGGTTGTCCGCCGGGGCGGGAAAACCTACCGCATCAATACCTCTAAAATTGGAAAAACCAAATTGACTGACCAGCTT
>DAOQNB010000443.1:0-5651 GCA_035335845.1 Acidobacteriota bacterium
TGAACGCCAGGGTTTTGCAACCAATGGAGCGCGCCTTTGTTTTGGCGATCAAGGACCGCACTCTCAGGATAAAATTGGTTAAGTTGGACATTCCACACCCATCATCCCTATTTTTTTATTCTTCATTCTTCATTCCCTCAATTTCGCCCAAAATACCAATCAGTTCCTCAGTTCTGGTCACACCTGCGATTGGTCGAACCCAAACCAAAGGACCGAAAAGACATAAAGGACCGAAAAGACCCGGTGGAAGTTGGTTTTGTGGGAGTGACGAGGAGATTGCGGTGAATGATTCGGTCCACCTCACGACTCACTGAGATCCCTGGTGCGAGTCGTATCCCGAACTGATCGGCACTGATCTTTTGGCAAGACAATGCTATTTTGGGGAAAATTCAGGTCATTCATATTTCTAAGCACTCACCACTTTTTTTCATTCCCAATTCTTCATTCTCAATTCTTCATTCTTCATTCTTCATTCTCAATTCTTCATTCTTCATTCTCAATTCTTCATTCCTTTTCAGGCTTTCCCATAGGTCACAACCACATTCCCACCCCTGGAAACTGCAGTATTTAATCCACTATTGACCGCCGCAATCAGCACCGTCGGAGAGGCTTGTTTGGGAATCGCAGTGACAGTCGAAATTGAGGCCGTCACCCAATCCAGATCATCTGAAGATGGGTGCGGTAACCAGAGTGATTCAACTCGATTCCGCATGGATTCGGCCAGATGTTCGATGGTGTCAGGATTCACTTTCGGGAAAAAAGCAAAAAATGTGGCATTTCCACAATAGGCAATATAGGCATTGGGAGTTTTGACTTCGTCGTGCAGTGTTTCAGCAATTGGTTGCAGGTAGGATTCTCGGATTTCCTCATTTTCTTCAACCACCCCGACAAAGTTATCAACTTGAATTTTCACCAGTGAAAGTGGCTCGGTTGAATAAATTGGGTCGGTCCAGAGTCCTTCATACCGTTTTTGGAATTTATCCACAGTCAGGTAGCGGTTAAATGTACCCGGAAGTGCCCTGAGCGCAACGGTTTGATCATCTTCTGAAACAGTTGTGGCTGACGACGATGAGACCACATTCGCCACAATTCCGACATCCGGCATGATATCGGTCAGCGGCACGCTTTCACCTTCCCCAACCTGAATCATGGGCTGGACGGGTTTCAGACCTGGATCCAAGTCATAGGCTTCGGCTTTGGCCGTTTCAGCGGCGTCCTGATTTCCACGGGCGAGGTGGATCCGAGCCAGTTCCAGGCAGGCTTTGGCGGCTTTTTCCTTGAGCTGGCTATCGAGGTAGTTTTGCCTGAGTTGCTGCCAGACCTCCAGATAATCAGGTTGCTGGGCAGCCATATCCTCCAGCATTTTGATGCGGGCCTGAGCAAAAGCCGGGTTTTGTTGGACCATGCTTTCGAGCAATTCCGTGCTGTAATTGTATTGATCCAGATCATCTTCAAAATCTTCATCCGGCTTGATGGCCTGCATCACCATGGTGGCCTGCTGTCCAAGCTGAGCCAGTTGCTCGCGATAATTTTTCTTTTTGGGGGCAATCGCAATCAGGCGCTTGAGCGCGGTCAAGGCTTCTTCATTCTTTCCCTGCCGCTGGGCAACCTCGACGATTAAATTGAGTGTAGTTGAAAGGTTGCGCTTTTCCCTGGCTTTTTCATAGACATCGGCCAGAACTTCCATGGCCGTGAGATGATTTGGATCCATCTGGATGATGTGTTTGAGGATCGCAGTCGCCTTTTTCTTTTGCCCCCGGGCAACGACGTGTTCGGCACATTTTTGAACCGTGTGAATGGCCCGATCAAACATTCCGATTTTCAGGAATTGCCGTCCAACTTCAAGCAAATATTCATAGCGTTGCGGGTCAAGCTGAACCAGACTTGTAAAGGCTTCTTCGGCATCGTCGAGGAGGTTTCCACCCAGGCACGTCCGCCCCAATAAAATCAGCAGGTCTATATCCTGGGGGTTACTCACCAGTAATTGCTTGACCATTCTGACCGCCCCTTTGGCATCCCCCATCTGGAGCGAGATATCGGTCAGGGCTTTTAAAGCTGGTTTAGAGCCGGGTTTGACCAGCATGGCTTTCCGAAAGCATTCCAGCCCTTCATTGTTTTGGCCTTTGCGTAAAAATTCGCGGCCAGCCTGGACATAGAGGTCGTGGGCTTCGTCATATTCTTCTGAAAGATGGAGCACCCCGGCCAGTTCCACTCGGGCACGAATAGATTCAGGATCGAGCGACACGGCTTCGCGAGCCATCTTGATCGCGGTCGGAATCTGATTGGTCCGCCGGCAGGCACTGGCTGCCCCCAGGTAAAACTGAACTGCCTCCGGGATGTTCCCCTGCTGGCGATAGAGTTCAGCCAGCGTCACGGCTGCCGGGTAATTATTGATGTCCATCTTAAAAATCCGACGGTACATAGCAATTGCCTGTGGAACTTGCCGGGTGCGTTCGTAATGGTCGGCAACTCGCAAAAACAGCGTCACAGCTTCTCGGGTCTGGTTGCTGCGCGAATAGAGTTCGGCCAGCGAACTCACAACTTTCAAATCCTGGGGTTCAACTTCCAAAATTCGCTTATATTCCTTGATGGCAGCATCAAGCTTTCCCTGCTGGATATATTTTTCGGCTGATTTCAAGACCTTTTCTTTGCTATAAGACGTGCCAAACAGTGACATAAGGCGACCTTCCTCTGAAAACACCAAAGCGAGCTGCACGTGCGGCAATGCAGTTGGTTCTGATGTGTAATTTCAAAACTGATTGATCGGGGACGTTGAGTGAGCGAGGTAATACACGGCAATTCCCAATAGAGTCAAAGGCTTGGGATGTCTTGTCAAGCCTTTTTTCACGGTTCTGAATTTTCCTGAAAGGATTGGCCGGGACAAGCCACTATGAAAAAAGGAGAAACACCGTGCAGATTGAATATCTGGTACTCGGGGTGGTGGCAATCGCAACGTTGAGCGGGTGGGCGTATACCTTTCGTCTCTGGCGGCGAATGCACCTCACCCGCCAATCCTGGGAAACAAGTCACAAACGAACCAGCCAGCAGATTTCCCGCCTGGAAACACAACTGGCCAGGGTTTCAACTGAATTGAAAGCACTCAAGAAAGAAGAAACCAGACTCAACATCCAGGTGCGAGAACTCACCAACTGGCTGGCCATCAACACCTGCAATTGCGGCTGTCAGCACGAGTCCAACCCTGAGAAACACCACCGGTTATGCGAATTCCGGCTGGCATTGCTGTTTGTGATCGCCACGGTGACTGAGCACACCAGCCCGCCACCCAAAATCAAATCCGCATTGTTCGCCAGGGGAAAATAACCCACCGCCCCCTTGCCTAAATCTGATTCCGCTGGATTGCGCGCACCGCCGAAGCGCCTAACACCCGAACAATCACATCCAGGTGGGCAAACCGTTCATCCGTGGTGTGGCCCAACCGAAAGCGTTTATAAATTTGCTGGACAATCACTGCAATCTTAAACAGCGCATACACATAATAAAAAACAACCTGTCGAACATCGCGCCCACTGGTGATGGCATATCGGTCAACCAGCTCGCGCCGGCATAAATTGCCCGGCAGGGTTGTCAATCCAAATTGTGCCTGTTGCAACTCGTCTGGATCATCCGGGTCAACCCAATATCCAAGGGTCGTCCCGAGATCCATCAGCGGGTCTCCGATGGTCGCCATTTCCCAATCCAGAACGGCAATGATCCGGGTCAACTGATCAGGATCGAGCACCAGATTGTCATACTTGTAGTCATTATGGATCAACGCCGCTCCCGAATGCTCAGGTTGATGAGTGGCAAGCCATTCAATTGCCCGGTCAATCGCTGGCACATCGTCAGTTCTGGCATTGTGATACCGCTCGGTCCAGCCACGTACCTGACGGGCGACATATCCTTCAGGTTTCCCAAGATCAGTTAATCCGGCGGCGCAGTACTCAATGCCGTGGATTTCGGCGAGGTTGTCAATACAGGCCGTTGAGAGGTCGTGCATGATTTCTGGCGTCAGGTCCAGACCCTTGGGCTTGCGCGAACGCAAAATGATGCCCTTGACCCGTTCCATCACATAAAAAGGGGCCCCAATCACGGCAGTGTCCTCACAATAAGCGACCGGGTGCGGAACTTTTCCATATACCGTGGCCAGGCTCGACAAAATCCGAAACTCGCGCCCCATGTCGTGGGCCGATTTGATGGCGGCCCCAAACGGTGGCCGCCGAAGAACCATTTCGACTGAACCAGCTTTTAAAAAATATGTCAGGTTTGAATAGCCACCTGGAAACTGTTCAATTTCAAGCGGTTCGGCCAGATCAGGAATATGTTTTTTTAGAAACTCCTGAAGGTTTTCCACCTCAAGTTCTTCGCCCTGGCGGATTTTTCGGGGTTGATCAAGAAAAGGCTGGTTCATCAAAGCCGTATCTCCTTTGGAGTGCCTGGTATTTGGGGCTGGGGGCTGGAAGCTGAAACCAGGGGATGAAGGATGAGGGATGAAAGAAAACCCGTTTCTCAGCCCGACTTCTTCAGCCCCCAGCCCTGAGCCCGATGTCTTTAACCCCATCTTCAACATTCTTGCGGGTTGATGCAACCGCTTCAATTCAAACCGGCGGTGAAAATTCCAATCTCGGGCAAAAGTCCCCTGGTTTGTGGAATTTTACGCCCGAGGGGGAGAATACCCAAATCCTGAAAAACTACTAAACACTTGATTTTACTCAGCTTATTAGAATTTGAATACCTTCCACACCCACATTGTAGAAAAAAAACAGGTCATTTTGACAATGGCATAGGAGTTGCTCTAAGAGAAGCCGAGGGTTCCCAATCAGCGTAACAAAGGGGCAACTTTTGTACGTTCAACGCTGATTGAGAACTCTCTGAATTTTGACCGTCTCCATTCTGGAGTTTGCTATGAAGTTGCTGCTCGCCCTTGATGGCTCCCCCAATTCTCAATTTGCTCTCCAGCAAGCCTGTGCCAGACCCTGGCCGATTGATACCGTGATTGGCGTTCTTTCCGTTGTTGATCCAAAGTCGTTTGAGGTGTCACCGGCTGAATTGCCTGCACGAGTCAAAGCAGAAACTGAGATTGCGCATCAACTGGTGCTTGAAGCCGCCGCCCGCCTGAATCGGAATCAAGTTGAAACCACCACGCTGGTGGCCGAAGGTGACCCCCGGTCAGTCATCATTAAATATGCCCGATTATGGTCGGTTGATACCATTCTGATGGGAGCATTAGGCAAAAGTCAGATCCCTAAATTTTTTATGGGAAGTGTGGCCAAAGCGGTTTTGCGCGAATCCCCCTGCTCAATTTGGATTGCTCGCCCCAGAGCTGAAGCCCCTCTCCCCTCCCCAAGCGTTGGCATGCGGGTCATGATTGCAACTGATGGAACGGCAGAAGCTCAGGCCGCGATTGATTCAGTGGCGAACTACCCGTGGCCGGCTGGCAGTTTGTTTTATGTTGTGACGGTTGCAGAGCCAGCCAGATCACTGGCGGCGCATTGGGCTGAACCCTCTGAACTCTCAAGTAAAATCGCTCCGGAGGTACTGGAGCGGGCTCAGGTGGCCATTCGCGCTGCCTTCAAAAGTCTCGAAGGCAATGAGTATGGACTCTCCAGTTCGGTGTTAGTTGGTTATGCCAAAGAAGCCATCCTCGAAGAAGC
>DAOQNB010000444.1:0-5651 GCA_035335845.1 Acidobacteriota bacterium
TACCTAAGCTTGCCCAGCGCTCTGGAATGTCAACTTCAGCCGCTCAACAAGCTGTCAATCGCCTGATGACAAAGGGGCTAATCAAAAAGGTCCGCATGATCTTAGGAAAAGGCATCGAACAGGGGGTTGAATACGAGGTCCCATTACCCGATAGCCTATTTAATTCCACTAGCCTACCGGAATCCACTAGCCTAGTGGATTTAAATAGCATAATAGAAAATAAATACATAATAGAAAATTTTGACGCGCGCGCGCCCATGCGCGACACGCGTGCGAGGGCCGCTTCGCGAAATAAAAAGATCCAAACCCATTTCCAAACGTTGACCGGTAAACCGTGGCTTCCAAGTGATGAACAGGCACTCGACCTCATCGAGCACCTTGGCGAAGACGCCATCGTCGAAATGATGACCCGCATCAGGCAACGCAGCCCAGAACCGATTGGAAGCTTTGCCTATTTTGCCAAAGCCATCATTCGCGAACTGCAGTTTCCTGAGCCACTCACCAACCTGGCGCTCAAACACCGCATCGCCGCCATTGTTGCCGAACTGAGAGAACTCCGGATCGGAGAATCCTATCCACCATCGGAACTGGTTCACGATTTGAAAAACCGCTGCCTGCAAGAAGACCTGCCCTGGAACGACGACCTGGTCAACGCAGTACTCGCCAACGAAAACAAATCAAAACCAAAGTAGCGAAAGTGGAAGCCATCGGAATTTGCTCAAATCGCCTAAAACGCCCGTCAAGGGACGAAAAACGAAAAAACGACTTACTACATCATGTCACCCAGAAAAACACACCAGAGAGCCGATAAACGCAATTAAACGCATACTCTCAAGCCACCCTGTGGTCAGAAACATTCCCGAAACAAAACATCACGTTTCCGAAAACAAACCCAATCGGAGGGAACACGACCGAACAACCAGCGATTCCACTCCACAAACCACATTCGCAAAAGATCGGTGCGGGCCGCGGCCAGTCTGGTCCAGCACCATCGCTGCAACACCGATCCGACTTGCTCCGTACTGGTCCGACACCATCACATCCAAACCACGTTCCACCCAAAACTTCAATCCAGACCGACGTCACCTCAGGAGGGTTTCGCAATGAAACCAGTCACCCTCTCTGCTCAGCCAGAGTCAACCGCACAACCGAAATCGTTTTACGGAATGACCGGTGAAAGCTGGCGACTGACCGGAATTACCTTCACCGAATCGAGTTACCCGGCGGGGCTTGCAATGACCCGCCACGACCACTGTCACCCCTACTGCAGCTTCGTTCTGGCCGGTGCGTATGCTGAAACGGTTGGTTCGATGACTCGTTCGGTTGAACCGAACCACATCACGTTTCATCCTCGCGAAGAAGCCCACGCCGTTCGGTTTGGAACCCATCCGTCCCGGATTTTCCGGGTGGAATTCAATGCCAACTGGCTGGCTGATCTGGTGGGAAACCGCCAGACACTGCACCAGCCGATGCATCTGCGAAACGAACCATTCAAACGTCACCGGGTTGCCTTGTACCGTGAATTTTCCCGTCAGGACCGATGGTCGGCCCTGGCAGTGGAAGGGATTGTGCTCGAACTCATCGCCGAGCTTGGCCGGCTGTTTGAAGCGCCATCCAGCACACGCCGCCAGCCATCCTGGATTCAGCCAATCCGCGAGCAACTGGAGGCTGAGTTTCTGACACCTCCATCGCTGGCTCAACTGGCCCAATCCGTCAATGTCCATCCAGTCACCGTAGCCAAAACCTTTCGCACAATTTTTCACGTTACAATGAGCGAGTTCATCCGCCAGCGACGTATCGAATTTGCCTGTGATCAACTATTACAAAGCCAGTTGCCAATTACTCAAATTGCCCTTGAATCAGGGTTTTATGATCAGAGCCATTTTACCAATGCCTTTAAACGAGTCCTGGGGGTAACGCCGGCTGAATATCGTACAATGAATCAGAAACCTGTAAATTTGTAATTATTCCCGCTTTTTCTCAGTGTCGGATTGCTTGCCATTGTTCCTACAACACCTGGCTGTATCTCAAATTGCCCAGTTTCGAATCTTTCACCGCCAGAACTGAAGTCAAACTTTTCCAACCACCCTAATTTTTTCCAAGACAATCAATGGCCAAGGATAAAGAATTCCTGGGAGCGCTGGCATCCTGCCGGCATCTGACCCAAGAATTCCTGGGAGCGCTGGCATCCTGCCGGCATCTGAACATAGCAGGTGACGTTGGTGGAAACTTCAAAATCGAGGAATGGAACTATGAGACGATGGTTGTGGCTGGCGTTGGTGTTTGGTCTGTGGTCACTGTCGGTTGGTGGGCAACCGTCTGAAAAGCGACTGTATGCACAGGTTACGGCAAACCAAACCCAGATTGTATTTAGCCTGGCTGGTGATCTATGGACGGTTGATAAAGCTGGTGGCAGTGCCCGGCAACTCACCAATACTCCCGGCGAAGAAGGCATGCCCGCCTTTTCTCCTGATGGGCAACACCTGGCTTTTTCACGCCAGTCAGGCGGTAACTGGGACATTTACCTGATGCCGGCCAGCGGTGGCGAAGCCCGGCGGCTGACGTTTCATCCACGCAATGACGTTGTTGTGGGATGGCATCCAGATGGAAAACATATTCTCTACCGATCAAGTGCCAGTGGTGTGCCAAAGCTGTACTCTCTGGCCGTGGATGGTGTCTTGCCGACTGAATTGCCCTTTGACCGCGCCCTCACTGGATCATATTCGCCGGATGGAAACCGGCTTGCTTTGAATCCAAACCTCTCTTTGAGCGACTGGCGATACTATCGGGGTGGCTATCAGGGCCAAATCTGGCTCACTGAAGTGAAAACAGGCGTCACGGAACGGGTGCCACAACTGGATTTCAATAATGACATGCCGGTGTGGCTTGGGGACATGATCTATTTTTTGTCTGATCGAACCGGTGTTCACAACCTTTTTGCCTTTGATGTGAAAACCCGGCGCACAACACAACTGACTACGTTTGAGCAATTTGGAATTCAAACTCTGGGCCAGGGGCCACAATCGCTGGTTTTTGTCCGCGATGGCCAGTTGTATCTTTTTGAATTGGACAAACCGGGTCCGGTGCCGGTAACAGTGTCGCTCGCTGCCCCAGCACCTGAGCGGGTGCCGCGAACGGTTGATGCCTCGCCATTGATTGATTCAGTTGCATTTGGAATGTCGGGTGATTCCCTGGTGGTTGGCGCACGAGGCGAGATCTTTCTGGTTGAACCAGCCACTGGGAAAAAGACAAACCTGACGCAATCTTCAGGCGTTGCCGAACGCTGGCCGGTTTTATCGCCCGATGGAAAATGGGTCGCCTATTTCTCAGACGAAACGGGTGAATATCAGTTGTGTGTGAAAGCGACATCCGGAACAGGATCCATCAAACGGCTGGCTATCGAAGCCAAACCATCGTTTTACCGCGACTTGCTCTGGTCTCCGGATGGCAAAAAACTGGTCTTTTGTGACCGTCGGCTTGGCGTCTGGCTGGCTGAACCTGATCAGGAAAAGGTATCTCGAATTGATACCACAACCTATTCATATCAAATTGACTGGCATTTGAACTGGTCGCCGGATGGGCGCTGGCTGGCCTATTCCAAAAGTCTTGCCAGCCGGATTCGGACCATCTTTGTGTATGATACCGACCATCGGCAACTCCACCAGATGACCAGCGGAAAAATCTGGGCTGAATTTCCATGTTTTGATGCGGGTGGAAAGTACCTGTATTTTGTTTCAAGTCCAAATGCCGCGCTCAGTGGTTATGGATGGGGTGTCTTAAATGGGGTAATGGCTCGTCCGGGCATTACGCGGCGATTGCACCTGGTTTCCCTTCGGGAATCTGACCCGCTCCCATTTTTACCGGATGGCAAACCAAACCCGGCGGCAAAGACTGACGAAAGACTGACCAGTACCACGATTGATTTTGCCAATCTGGCCACCCGGATGGTCAATGTTCCCATACCAGAGCAGGATTTTGCGCAACTCCTGCCTGGCAAACCGGGCGTGGTGTTTGCACTCACCAATGAATGGCCGTCGCCGCCAGCGTTTACGGCCCGGCCACGGAGAACCCTTTCCCAGTGGAATCTGACATCGGCCAGTACATTTGAAAAGATTGCCGAGAATACACCCCTGGCCACTGTTTCCGGTGACGGTACGACCCTGTTCTATCAGGCTGATCGAGATTGGATTTTAGTTCCGACCGTAAATGCGCCTTCGGCTGAAAAGAAAAAGCTTGATCTTTCAAAACTGGAACTGAACCTGGATCCGTCCGCCGAATGGAAGCAACTGTATCGTGAAAGCTGGCACATCATGCGCGACTGGTTTTATGACCCAAATTTTCATGGTCAGGACCTGGCGTTTCTCGAACACCACTATGCGGCGTATTTACCAGGCATCACCCGTCGGGCTGATCTCAACACCCTGTTGAACCGAATGCTGGGCCATGTTTCCGTCAGTCACCTGGTGGTAGATGGCGGAGATGTTCCGCCTCCGGCTGGCCAGCCATCTCGTGGAGGTCTCCTCGGGGCAGATTTTGAAATTGCCGAAGGAAAGTACCGGTTTCGCCACATCCTCAGAACCAGCACCCTTGAGGATCCGCTCGGGTTGGTTCCGGCGCCGCTTGACCGGCCTGATGCCCGCGTGGCTGATGGTTCGTTTGTCCTGGCGATTGATGGAAAGCCGGTGGAGATTTCCAAACCGATTGATCTGTATCTGGAAGGCAAAGCCAACCGTCCGATTCAACTTACGGTTGCTTCCGATGCCAGTGGGCGCAATTCGCAGACGCTGACGATATATCCAATTGCCAATGAGGCCACGCTTCGGGCGGCCAATCAGGTCAAGGCATTTCAACAACGGGTTGAGGAGGCTTCTCAAGGGCAGCTTGGCTATGTGTATGTCGCCAATTATGGGGCGGCGACCATGGATGCGATTCGGGGATTGCTTGGAAACAGCCAGCGAAAAGGTGTCATCATTGACCAGCGGTATAATGGAGGCGGGATCACGCCTGATTTTTTGATTGAATGGTTGCAGCGTAAACCGTTGTATTTTTATACCTTCCGTGAAGGAGACGACATTGCCACCCCGGTCAATCCCGGCCCGCAAGTGAAAGTCTTGATGACCAATGAACTCAACGGCTCAGCGGCTGAAACGTTTGCCTTTATGTTCAAGCTTGCCAAACTGGGACCCATTGTCGGAAAGCGAACCTTTGGCGGTGGCATCGGTCCCTATTTCCCAACACCAGACCTGCTTGACGGAGGTTTTGTCCAGTTGCCCAATCGAGCGGCCTACCAGTCAGATGGCACCTCCTGGGGAATTGAAAACATCGGTGTCAGCCCAACCATTGAGGTTGACATCCTGCCGGCTGATGTTTTGGCTGGCCGAGACCCTCAACTTGAAAAGGCGATTGAAGCAGCACTGGCCGAGCTGAAAAAAATAAAAACTCCAGCGGTTCGAAAGCCAAAATATCCGGTTCATCCGAAATAATACCAATTAGGGTTCAGGGTTCAGGGAAATACAATTCTTTCAATAGTTTAGCCTTCCCGTAATACGAGGAAGGTATCAGGGGGGCGGGGGTGACTTTGTCACCCCGTCATTTTGTTATGCTCAGAAAGCCCAGGTCGCCCCCGACTCCAATCGCCCGTTGTCGTTCCC
>DAOQNB010000445.1:0-5646 GCA_035335845.1 Acidobacteriota bacterium
GCCACCACCGGGTTGACCTTCATGGCCCGCCGAACCGGCACGGTACAGGCCAGACAGGCGACCGCCACCAGAAGCAATCCCATACCAAAAAACGTCAGCGGATCACTCGCACTGACAGAATAGAGCAGTGTCGTTAACAGCCGCGTCAATCCCAGAGCAACCGCAATCCCAAGACCAATACCGATACAGGTCAGACTGATTCCCTGCCCAACAATCAGTTTCACAATATCCAGGGGTTGCGCCCCAAGTGCCAGCCGAAGCCCAATTTCACGGGTCCGTTCGGCAGCGGTGTACGACATCACGGCATAAATCCCAATCGCTGCCACCACCAGGGCAAACCCGCCAAAAATTGAAAACAACAGCATACTGAACCGCGCTTTGGCAATTGATTGAGCCAGCAGAACTTCAAGCGGCTGGATTTCCGATAGTGCCAGATCGGCATCCAGGCTGGCCAGTTCACCGCGAATCGCGGTCACCACCGGCCCTGGGTCATCACTGGTCCGAATCACCAGACTCATGTAATTGAGGGTAAATTGTGGATGCGGCCAGTAGCACTTTGGACGAATTGGGCAATCAAGCCCTCGATGGCACGAATCGGCCACGACTCCGACAATTTCCAGGGTGTCCACTGAGTCCGCTTCACGAAATACCAGATGCTTTCCAATCGGGTTTTCAGTGCCAAAGTACTGGCGGGCCAGCGCCTGGTTAATGATGGCAGCCTGGCTTTTGATTTGGGCTTCCTGTGGTGAGAAGGTGCGCCCCTGAATGACTGGCACACCCATCGCCTGGAAAAAGGTAGGACTGACGATTTCAACTTCAGCCAGCCAGTTTTCCCCTGGTGACGGCGCGGGGCGCTCGACAATCTCAAAATCGGTTTCAATTCGCGTCCCAGTGAATGGAAGTGAATTGGTGCCCCCAACCGAAACCACGTTGGGGATCGCCTTAATCCGGTCAATCAACTGGCGAAAGAATTCAATCCGTTGGGCTGGATTCCGGTACCGACTGCTGGGAAGCTGAACCCGGGCGGTCAGAACATTGGTTGAATCAAATCCAGGGTCAACCGCTCGCATCCGCAGAAAACTCTGGACCATCAACCCGGCAATGATCAGAAGGACCACAGTCAGGGCGACCTGAGCCACCAGAAAGGTGCTCCGAAGGAAATTGTGCGGCGAGACAATCGTGATGGATTGCTGTTTGAGCACACCGGCCAGGTTTGTCCTGGCCACGGCCAGTGCCGGAAATAGCCCAAATCCAATTCCAGTTGCCAGCGATAATATCAAGGTAAACCCAAGGACCCGCTGGTCAAGCTGGATCACGTTGAGCCACTGAATCTCTTTCGGACTCAGCACCAGCAGAAAATCAACCGCCCATCTGGCAATGAGCACCCCTAGCCCACCACTCATCCCGGCCAGCAACAGGCTTTCAATCAACGACTGGCGAAACACCTGCCAGGGACTGGCACCAACCGCGCACCGAAGGGCAAATTCGTGTTTTTGGCGAACGGCTCTGGCCAGCAGCAGGTTGGCAACGTTGGCACAGGCAATGAGCAATACCACCCCAACCGCCCCAAAGAGCGCATACAGGGCTGGTCGAATTGACCCAACCAGTTCCTCACGTAATGACACAACCCTGAACTGTCGCCGGGTGTTGGCCTCAGGGTGTTGTACCGAGAGCTGCCGGGTTACTGCATCCAGTTCATCTTGAGCTGTTCTTAGCGACGTACCAGCCTTGAGCTGGCCAATGATAAACAAATATCCCAACTGGGTCTGGTAGAAATTGTCACTGTAAATAACCGGCTGCCAGAGTTGAGCCGGACGAAATCTGAAGGAATTTGGAAGCAGATTGAATTGAGTATACGGCGGCATTACCCCGATCACGGTTGTGGGTTGACTGTTGAGCGCCACCTTACGACCAATCACATTTGGGTCGCCTCCAAATCGGGTCTGCCATAATTCGTGGCTCAACACCACGACCGACGCCGCCTCCGGGCGAGTGTCTTCAACCGTAAAGGCTCGTCCAAGCTGTGGAGCCACACCAAGCATACCAAACAGATTTTGGGTTGTGAGTTGGAGTTGAACTTCTTCAGGCGCGCCACCGCCAGTGAGCGTCGCCCTCGGCATACTAAAGGCAGCCAGTTGTTCAAAACTTGTCATGTGATCGCGGTAGAAGCGAAATACAAATGGCGAAATCACATTTCGATCTTCAGGTTGGGGTGGGTTATATCCCCAAACCACAGCCAGTCGCTCAGCATCGCGGTAGGGCAACGGCTGGAGCAACAACGCATTGACTACCGAAAAAATAGCGGTGTTCGCACCAATTCCCATGGCCAGCGTCAAGACGACAACCACCGCAAAGCCTGGATTTCTGAGCAGTGTCCGCCCGGCAAGGCGAAAATCACTGGCGAGTGAAAGCATAGGAAGAATGAAGAATGAAGAATGAAGAATGAAAAGATCACCTTGTCACCTTGTCATTCTGTCATATTGCCAGGGTTCGGGGTTTGGGGTTTTGTGCCCCTTATGTCCCGTATGTCATTTTTGTGGTTTTCCCAGAGCTGGGATTACCGGACTATAACCCCATGCCCAAAAGAAAAACAGCAGTCAGGGCCAGAGCACTGACTGCTGTTTTTTTTAAAGGACAGATCGGGCAAGAATCAGCTTACAGAGTTTCAGGTGGTTTTGGTGGAACACCAGCACCAACCGGTTCTTCCTGTACTTTTTTGGCTTTATTGCGACCAAGCTGAACCAGCTTGCCTTCGGGGCTCTTCTGACCGAGCACCTTTTCATTGAAGAGTTTGCGCATCATCGCTTTTTCTTCAGCCGCCGTCATTGGAACAGCTTCTGAACGGTCGCGGACGCGGGCCGCGTGATCTTCGTTGATGACCAGGTGATGCTCAGTGGTTTCGAGCGGCACATCAGCGTTCTTGGCAAAGATTTCGTGACGACCATATTTTTTGTACCATTCGGCCACCTTGGCGTTCTGGTGCATATCTTCGAGGATGTTGCGCCAGCCGACTCCGGTGTTGTAAGCGCAGAAGGAAATTTCACCTTCCTGCGTTCCATAAGGAATGATGCACATTTCTGTCCGGCGGAAATCATAGTTGAACAGATCCTGGAACCACATACCGGCAATAAAGAGGAAGTTCCACGGATCCTGGCGACGCTTGACGATATCTTCCATCGTACGCTTGCCGTCCACGCGGCCATAGTTACGACCGGTCAACCCAAGCGATTTATCAAATTTCTTCAGCAAGTCAAACAGGCTCAGGCTGGTCGGGGCACCGTATGGATCATAGTTCTTGAGCAGAGCCAGACCGATCATAAGGTTTGAAAACTTCTTGCTACGGCCAGCATCGGTGACCTTGGTCATGTCCTTGAGGAACTGTGGCACGTTCAGGAACTGTGGCACCGGGGCCATTTCCTTGGTTTCCTTGTTGATCATCAGCGCCGTGCCAACACCGCAGTTTGGATGGCAGCCGCAGCTCAGGTGACCAAATTCAGCCTGTGGACCATGGGCCAGATCAGCAAAGTCAGCAATGGTGCCCATAATCGAAATCGGGAACCAGTCGCGGGTGGGTTCGGTGATGCCGACCTGTTTCTTCACGTCGTGAGCCAGATGTGACAGCGTGTAGCGCTGCATAAAGCGGCGGTCATCGGTCACTTCTTCGTCACGACCGGTAAAGGACACGGGCTGGAACGACACGAAAGCAATTTTCTTAGGATTGCTCATCGCAAATTCAATCACCGGGCCGACCTGATCATTGTTGACGTTGTTGACGAGGGTGGTCACGAGCACGATTTCGATGCCGGCTTCGTGCATGTTGTTGATGGCACGCAATTTGACATCAAACAGGTTGCCAACCTGACGGTGACTGTTGGCATCGTTGCCGATTCCGTCAAACTGGAGGTAAGCATAGCGCAAACCAGCTTCGGCAGCCTTGCGGCAAAATTCTTTGCTCTTGGCAAATTCGATGCCGTTGGTGGCGGCCTGAACGCTGTTATAGCCCAGTTTGCGTGAGTATTCGATGGCTTCAAAGAAGTGCGGTGAGAGGGTGGGTTCGCCGCCGGAGAACTGAACCGACATCTGGCGACGGGGCTTGATGGAAATCGCGTTGTCGAGGATTTCCTTGATGTCTTCCAGCGAGAGTTCATGGACAAAGCCAACCTGGTTGGCGTCCATAAAGCACGGGTCACACATCATGTTGCAGCGATTGGTCAAGTCAATCGTCAACACCGAGCCCCGACCGTGCTTGATGGTGCTGGTGCCGTGATTGTGCAGTTTGTCGTCGTTGTGGGCATCAATGTCACGCCCTGGGAACATGGACTCGATTTTGCCCAAAAACTCGGCGTCAATGGCCATCAAGTCTTCATATTTGCCGTGGATTGGGCATTCCTTCTCCATCCAAACTTCATTGCCACGCTTCACGATCTGAGCTTTGATTTCACCGACTTTTTCATTGATCAGCACGGTGTAATCTTTATCGCCCTTGATGATCTGCTCGCGGGCTTCGATCACGCATCGGGGGCACAGCGAATCAGTGGTTCGTGGCCACCCAAGGGTTGGCTTGGTTTTCTGCCAGGATTTGGGAATCGGTTTGTCGGACCATTTCGGGGTGAAGGAAGGAGCAGGCCTGTATTTGTTGACAGATTGAATAGCATTGAAGAGCCCACCGGCAATCTTGGTCAATGCCTTCTCGGCGTGCTTAATAGGTCGCATGTTGTTCTATTCTCCTTGCGTGGTGGAAGCCACGAAATGCAAATTCGTCCGTCAATCAGAAAGGATTCGGCTGGATCTGCGGCCAGCTTCCGAAACCGCTCCGAGGCGCTAAATATATGATGCCTTGTTGGTTAGGGTGTAGGGTAGCAACCTGGAATTTAATGACTGACGAGGCTTGGGTAAGGCAATGTGTGTTCATCTCGTACAAGCACGATGCGCTATATTCAACAGGAATACTTACTATGTCAAGCTCAAGATGCCACATGACCGTTCGAAAACTTCAGTTTGCGTCAATTTTCTTCAGGTTGAAGAAACCGGTTTAGGGGTTCAGGGTTCAGGGTTCAGGGTTTTGATTTAAACCCAGGTTCGGCTCCCCATTCAGCTCCAGGTTCAAGCTGGCTATTGGCTGATTCTTGACGGCACTATAAAGATGTATGGGTTGAGCAGGCGGGTTTGCAGGTGTGAAACCCGGCGACATTGTTTTCGATTCCCGGCGTCTTCCGCCAAACTCATTGTGTCACTTTTTGAGCCCATCAAATTTTTATTTCATCCCATTTATGCTTCAACCACCCTCCCCATCGCCTCCAGATGAAGAAATTCGTGATTTGGGATTTGGCAGTATTGTCACACGTGAAAGCCGCCAGCGGCTCCTCAACCCCGATGGAAGTTTTAATGTTGAACGAACCGGTCTCAACTTCTGGACTTCATTGAGCCTGTATCACACCTTACTGACATTGAGACGGCTCAGGAGCTGGAAAATTCAGATGCAGAGTTTTTGATTTTGCTTCAGGGAATCGAAGAAACCTTCTCACAGATTGTCTACACCCGCTCATCGTACAAATTTGATGAAGTCGTGCGGGATGCCAGATTCACTGATATTTATAGATAACCGGCAGAAAACCCCGCGATTGATCGCGGGGATGAATGCCGTCC
>DAOQNB010000446.1:0-2196 GCA_035335845.1 Acidobacteriota bacterium
GACAAGGTGACAAGGTGATTTTTTTCATCCCTCATCCCTCATCCCTCATCCCTTCAGAACCCAGAACCCTAACTCCGCTGTTCGCGCAACCGCTTAAACACAGAAGACAAATCATCACCCGGCATGGTCAATAACCGTTCAAGCCGGTCAAAGGCAAAGACTTCGCCTCGATTGAGAATCATCACCCGATGCGAAAAGGCTTCGGCAACTTCGAGAATTTGCGTTGTATAGACCACGGTTTTGCCACGCGAAGCGGCTTCGCGCGAAAAGAGCTTCATCGCGGACATGCCCTGGGTGTCCATCCCGGAAGCAAACGGTTCATCGAGCATCAGGAGTTCAGGCTCGGCAGCCATCAAAGCGGCCAAACCGACTTTGTATGCCTGCCCGCGCGAGAGTGTCCCGATGCGGGATTCGGCCAGTGGCAGCAAATCCAACCCGCGCAAAATATCCACCACGCGGTCTTCAATGCCGGCATAGGTTTTTTCGTAGAGTTTCAACACCATGCCGATATGCCTGATCGGAGTCAGGTCAGGAAACAAAAACGGCATATCCGGCATAAAGGCAAACCGGCGGCGGAGGTCCATCCGGTCCCGGCGTAAGTGTTCGCCGTCAAACAAAATTTCTCCGCTGGTGGGGTGCACAATGCCAGCCAGACACTGCAGAAGCGTGGTTTTCCCAGCGCCATTTAACCCCAGCACGGCTACAATTTCTCCTGGCTCAATCGTGGCATTGACCTCTTTGAGTGCGTCCAGAAGAAGATATCGCTTGGAAACCTGTCGAAGCGTAATTTCCATATCGAAACCCAGATTGAAGGAGCGAAAGATTGAAGGAGCGAAGTTGAGCTACTTCAATCTTTCGCTCCTTCGCTCAGTTTGTTGCCCGTCGCAGTTGCGTTAGCTTCATTGGACGCTCGACTGTGTCATTTGGTGCCGGTTTTATTTCTGGCAACTTAATTTTCATGCCTAAATCTTCGAGCATTTTCAGATCGTCTTCGGCTGACCGGCCTCTGGTGGTGAGATAGTTGCCAAGCAGCATGCCGTTGGCACCAGCCATAAAGATCCACGATTGCATATCGCGCAGGTTCACTTCACGGCCACCCATCACAAAGATATCTTTGGTGGGCATCATCAACCGATACACGGCAATGATTTTCAGGCATTCGGTTGGGGAAAGTCGTTCGACGTCGGCCAGTGGGGTGCCTGGTCGCGGGTCGAGAAAATTCATTGGAATGTGGTCAACGTCAAGTTCGCGGAGCGTAACAGCCAGTTCAACCCGTTGTTCGCGGGTTTCGCCCATGCCAAAAATTCCACCGCAACAGACATCAAACCCCAGTTTTTTGGCTGACCGCACGGTTTCAATCTGGTCGTCATAGGTATGCGTCGTGCAAATTTTATCGAAATGCGACCGCGAGGTTTCCAGATTGTGGTGGACGTGCTGCATTCCGGCGTCTTTGAGGACTTGCAGCGAGTCTTCGGTCAAAAGCCCGAGTGAGGCACAGGCTTCGAGGCCAACATCACGGACGGCTCGCACCGAATCGGCAATCTGGGCCAGGGCTTTCGGTTCATTCACGCCACGCGTCGCTGTGACGATGCTAAATTCAGTGGCGTGGGCGGCAGCGGCGGCACGGGCGTTTTCAGCCACCTGTTCGGGTGTCATTAACGGATAGCGGGAAGCTTCACCGGAATAATGGGCGGATTGTGAACAAAACGAGCAGTTTTCAGGACACCCACCGCTTTTGGCATTCACAATTGAACACATTCGGACTTCGTTACCTTTGAAATGTTCGCGGACACGTCCGGCGCGGGCAAATACTTCAAACAACGCCGCACCTTCCAGGTTCATAAGCGTTAATGCTTCTTCGGCAGAAATGCCTTTTGGGTCAAATGCTTCGCAGACCATGCAGGTTCTCCAGGATTGTGTGGGAAATAAAAAACAAAATGCAAAGGGGATGACCAATTGTTGGTGCTCTGTGGCTGTGAGTCAATAGAGCCAAGCGAAAGAGCCAATACAACGCGAGGGATGAGTCGCAACTGGCGAGTCAATCTATTGTGACCTGCTTTAAGTTTTCCCGGTTACCAAAGAATCTGACGGGTTGCTACTCGCTCTGAATTGGCAGAGCAGGGGTGTTTGGAGCTGGGCGGAGGCGGCGCGTGACGTCGCTGACAAAATTGCGGACCACGGTGACTTTTTTGCGCT
>DAOQNB010000446.1:2296-5629 GCA_035335845.1 Acidobacteriota bacterium
AGGCGGCGCGTGACGTCGCTGACAAAATTGCGGACCACGGTGACTTTTTTGCGCTGGGTAAGGCGACCGAGGAAGGCGTCAACCTGTTCGGCGACGACTTCAGCCGTGTAGCGGAGCGCCGTGGCAAAGGGAACGATCCGGGCAATGATGCGCAGGCCGACTCGTTTGGCAATCGGAACGGCATCCCGAATGCTGTCAAAGTTGTCGTCAAAACGAATGGCCACGCCTTCAATCAACGTTCCCATCCGCATCAGATACACCATCTGGCGTGGCATTCGGAGATGGTGGAGGATCCGGGTTTTTTCAAAAAGTTCTTCAACTGCCTGCTGAACCTGACGCTGGTGAGTGCGCACCAGAAATCGAAGGTTCAAAATTGTCTCGGTGACCATTCGCAAATCATCAGTTGGGGCATCGGTGGCCACCATCCCGAGCAGGTACAGTTTGCGGGTGACTTCTTCATAGTCGTTGTTGTTGGCTGCCAAAATTAGCCCCAGAAAATCATCGCGTGTCACCGGATCCAATTCGTCCATCATGCCATAGTCGAGCAGGATAATCTGACCTTGCCGATTGATGAGCAAGTTTCCAGGATGAGGGTCGGCGTGAAAAAAGCCGTGGACCAGCAACTGGGAAAAAATGATTTCAAGCAAAGTTTCAATCAGCTCGTTTAAATCCACGCCATAGGTGCGAATGGTCTCGATCTGGTCAATGCGAACTCCTTCGCAAAATTCCATCACCAGTAAATCTTCATACACGAGTTCTGGAATCATCTCCGGGATGATCAGCCGTGGATGGCGAGGTTCCTGGGCTCGAATCCGGTCGGCGTTGGTGGCTTCGATCCGGAAATCAAGTTCAGCGACCACTATGCGCTTAAATTCACTCAGTAACACTTCAAACCCACGATACAGATAATGCGATCCAAAGATGGGCCGAATCCACTCCATCAAAATTGAGAGGGTTGAGGTGTCAAGCAGAATGGTTTCAACCACCTGTGGCCGACGGATTTTGACCACGACGTCACGGTTTTGATATCTGGCGCGATGGACCTGCCCAATTGAAGCGGAGGCAATCGGTGTGGTTTGAAATGATTCAAAAATATCGGATGGAGCTTTTCCAGTGTTTCGACGGACGGTGGCTTCGACATAGCTCCAGTTGGCGGCTGGGGTTTGATCGAGCAGGCGGGAAAATTCACGGGCGTAGAGTTTGGGGAGGAGGTCTTCACGAACGGCGAGAATCTGAGCCAGCTTAATAAAGGCCGGACCCAGGTGGCCGAAGATATTGACCAGCCAGCGGGCCCGCCGATGATGCGCCGCGAGGGAAAGATCACGCGGTGCCCCCCATTTGACAAAGCGGCGCTGATCCCGCAGAAAACTGATCAAAAAGGGCGACAGGAGCAGCGTGACATATCCAAACCGCCACCCAGATCGAACAGCCTGGGAAAAATTGTGGGTCAAGCGGGTCAATGTGAGGTTGGTCACCAGAAGTAGATGCCTCGCAGAATGTGGGATTCACCGGCGACCTGAATTGGGAACGGGGATGAACTCTTGACGTGGTGCCGGATGGACCGCCGTGGCCAGTCGCAGGCTGGCGGCTGGCGGCTTTAGCGTCACACTGTAGCATCGAGGCGCTTGTTGTACCACTGAAGACCGAGGGTGGCTACCGCCCATAAAAAACTGGAGGAAATGACAAAGGACCAGGACAGGGTTTCAAGCGGGGCATAAAAAGCACTGACCAGACAGGCAGCGGTCAGGGCAATAAAAAACACGGTGGCGGCAGCGGTTCGGATCCAGCGCAGGTGGCGCAGCATGGTAATGCGGTTAATTTCAGCTTCCAGATAGTCTTCATCACTGCAGAGCCGGCCATAATAAGAAGCTTCACGATTGGCCAGGCGTGCCTGTGCGGCATCAAGTGTCGAATGAGCCGCTGTGCCGTAGAAATGGGCAACATGGGCCAGTTTACCGGATCGGAGGGCAATTTCCGCCATTCCGACATGGGCTCGAAACAGGTTGGGGTCAAGTTCGAGGGCCCGTGCAAAGCAACGCGAGGCCCGATCATATTCCAGGCGTTCAAAGTAGGTCTCGCCGATGCGTTCAAGTAATCGTGGCTCATTTTGCGAAATGCGAGCCGCCAGGCGCAGGCAGGCGCTTGACCGGGTGAGGAGCCGGGGGCCATCAAGGGCTGCCAGTGATCTCAAAAACCGCGCCATTTCATAGAGCAGATGCGGGTTATTGGGTTCACGCTGATAGGCCACCATAAAGCAATTCAAGGCCTGCCGCATCTGGCCTGACAGCCGTAACCCATTGGCAATGGAGCGCAGGAGCTGGGTGGGAAGTTTGGAGAGATGGTCTTGTGGGAAGTCAAAACTCTCATACCCTTCAACCGTGTCGAAATAATAGAGTAATTCGCTCGAACGGGGATCCAGTTTATCTTCTCCCACCGAACAAAACAGGGCTTTGGCAAGCTGGGGATAGCCCGGCTCGCTTGAATTAAGCACAAATTCGGCGTGGCTGCCCAAAACCAGCGTGCGATAGCGATAGCGGATTCGGTCAGGAGGAAAGCGGAGGCGGGTGGATTCCGTGGCGATCATTTCGATTTCGCCAATCGGCAGGTACCAGTTCTGGTTGCTCAACTGAGCCAGGACCCAGGTGATTGGTCCGGTTCGAGTGAGTGCATTGCCATCAAAAATGATGCACTCAAGATAAGAGCAGCAATAAACGGCGGCGGTGACCAGCAGGCCCAGGCCACCAATCCAATATGAAAAGCGATACAACAGAGCCAGCGACAACAGGCCAAGTATCGCAGCCGTGATCAGGTAAAATCGTTGTCGAGTACGGAGACGAAAAATCAAGTCGCCCTCAAGTGGTTCACAGAAATTTTGGACTTCGATTCCCTGGACACCAAAACCGATGGATCACCTCTGGTGACGAACCTGGTTGAATTCTGATTTGCCAGGGGGGATACACGTGATGGTCAGGGGTGCAAAAACGCCTGACCTTCAGGTCTTTGGCCTCAGGGAAGGTGAATCAGATTTGAATCAGGTTGATTTTACAAAAAGAGGCCATCACTGGCTGTCTCATTTTTGTAAAATTTCAAGTTGTCTTTCTGTTCAGACTAAAATCTTCGGGCTGAAGACTCGCAAGCTCAGGGCTGAAGAAATTGGGCTCAGAGTATACAAATTATGTGAATTCAAGTGGGTTTACCCGCAGCCCGTTTTTTAGCCCGCCGTCTTCAGCCCTGGTTCTTAAATGGCTTCTTCATTCAACTTCGGCGGGGTCATTTTTCGAGCTGATTCTGGATCCAGGGCCGATAACCGTCCATAGGATTCCATCGCCAGCC
>DAOQNB010000447.1:0-5628 GCA_035335845.1 Acidobacteriota bacterium
ACCTGTGGTAAGTCGGGATCTGCTTTCCGCCAGCTTTTGAGGAATATTTTGTACGCCACGACGGCTTCCGCTTTTTGTCCAGCCAGATCGTAGGATTGGGCAATCCCAAAGAAGGCATGCCCGCTGTTTGGGCGCATTTTGAGAACCTGTTGAAATGCTTCGCGTGCCCTCTCCCACTCTTTTGCCCGGAGGTAAATCTGTCCCAGACTTTCAAAGACCGGTCGTGGATACGGCGGAGGTTCTTCGTATCCAATCGCCTGCTCCTGGTTGAGTGCTGCATGTAACAGGGTAACGGCACCGGTTAAATCTCCCTGAAGGCCTTTGATTGAGCCTTGCAATTCAGGGAGCGCCACAGCCAAAATTTTAGGTAGAAATTCCAGGTCGTACGCTTCTTCTTCGGAAAGGGTGGTTGCGTTCATCGCCATCAGCGTTTGATCCAAACTCTCTGCCTGTCGGGTAGCTTCAGCACTGTCACCCGCATCAATCGAAGCCATCCCTTTACAGAAGGCAATCAGTCCACGATAGAAATTTTTTATAAATGGGGATTCTTCAGCGTTGGCAGCGATAAATCCTGGATCTTCAAACTCACGAACCGCTTTGTCCCAAAAAGCATAGCGAAGATTAAATATCCCTGGATCCGTGTCTGGAATTCCCAACCGTGACCATTTCAAGCCTTCACGATACCGACCATCTTCGGCACAGTTCATTGCGAGGAATGACAAGTTGTGTGAGTAATTCCACAGCAACTCCGGGTTGATCCGATTTTGAATAAAGTAGTCTTTTTCCACTTTCAGCGAAGCCAAAAAAGCGTGACGAGCCAGTTCATAGTTGCCGAGTCGGAAGTAAATATGGCCAGGCATATGAACCATATGACCTGAAGCTGGTGCCAGGTGACTGAGTATTCTGGCACTGTTGAGTGCTGACTCAGGATGGTTGGTGCCTTCCACAACATGAATCCAGTAATGATGGGCGGCTGCATTGTTGGGGTCGGTGGCAAGGACTTCTTTGATCAGTTCAAGGCTCCGCTGACGATTTTTTGAAGGCTCCCCAGTGAGATTGAAGGTATAGGAAAAATCATAGACAAATAAAAATTGTGCCAGAAACAGTTTGGCTTGAAGGTCATTTGGATAATCAGCAATCAAAGATTCCATCGCCTGATGGTAGGCCAGTCGGCCTTTTTTACCACCGAGTGCTTCACGAGTTTCAATTGCTTTAATGTATGCCTGTTCGTGGGGAGAGCCACCTGAACTGAGGGCAACTGCTTTATCCAAAGCTTCTTTTTTTTCTTCCGGGTTAGCGCCGCCGGTAAAAGGGTTGGACATAACCTGATATATGCCCCAATACGCCATGGCACAATTCGGGTCAAGTCGAATTGCTTCTTGAAAAGAACGCCTGGCTTCGTTGCCCCAAAAACAGTGCAGGAGTGCCAATCCCTGGTTGAAGTATCGCTGAACGCGAGGTGATTTGGTGGTAATGGTGAGGGAAGCTTTCCCAATTCCAGTCATCAGACGTGGCGCACGACCCGATGTGGGCAATGGTGGTTCTGGTTTGGCCGAAAGGCAGTGACTTTTTGGAGGATTGTCTTGCGCCAGGAATGGAAGTGAACCAGCAAGAAACATAAATAAAAGGAAAATTCCCGATTTCATACCCTTACTCAAGAAAAGAAGATTCCCGGTTGAGAGAATTCTGTTGACCAAAATTCTCAACCAACTGGATGGATGCGAACCACATTGGATAGGAGTTTGTGACAAAGCGAAGTGATTTGGAGTGTGAATGGAGTCAGGGGAGGCTACGACGCGGGTTCCAAAAACGGTTTTCGAAATCTTGGGGTGTTCAGGTTTTTCCTGGTGTTGGTTTCAGAACCAATCAGAACATCACTCAATCATTCAAAACTGCCCGAAGTGAGGATCGGGTATCCTGGAGGTTAATTTGCAAATGGAGGTTTTTTGAAATTTGTGAACGCGTTCACAACGGGTCAAGTAATTGAAAAGTCGAGGTTTAGGTGGTCCTATGGTAGAAAGTTGTGATTGGTTTCGACTTCCTGAAATATGTGAGGGGATTGTGTATTCGCTTACCAACTCCAGCTCTCACCAGTTCAGCCCATCTGTGCTTCTTTTTCCCTTTTTGCTTCAAAGAATTAGGCTGGCTGTGGTAGCTTAGCCCGGTTTCTTTTTACCATCCGCTGTACTTCATTCAGCATCATTCCAAAAAAGGCGAGGATTCGAAGATTATCATGAGCGTGAATAAAGAAGATTGCATTCTGTTTAGCGGCGGTGCCAACGGTGCCGAAGCTGAATTTGGTGCGGTTGCCGAAGCCTTCGGCATCGAAGAAGTCAATTTTACCTTTGAAGGCCACAACATTGCCCGCCAGCGTGGTCTGCGGGTTCTCAACCACGAAGAGTTAAAAAACGGAGACGTCAGCCTCGAATACATTTCGCGGTTGATGAATCGCCGTTACACCGACAGCCCGGTTTTCCGCAAATTGTTACAAAGCATCTGGTATCAGATTAACAATGGCCAGGAAATCTATGTCATTGGCGAGATTTTGGAAGACAAAACCGTCAAGGGCGGCACTGGCTGGGGCGCTGAATTTGCCAAGTTGTGCAACAAGCCGCTGCATGTGTTTGATCAAACACGCGATGCCTGGTTTACCTGGAATCAGGTTGAATGGGTTGAATGCACAGCCGATACCTTGCCCGTGATTACCCATGTACATTTTTCCGGCACTGGAACGCGGCTGCTTGAAGACAACAGCCGCAAAGCCATCCGGGAATTGTTTGAACGATCATTTTCCTAAAAAACAGGGCGGAAAAACCCAGGGCTCAGGGCTGAAGAAGTCGGGCTGAAGATATTGGGCTTGGGGCTGAAGACTCGCAAGCTCGGGGCTGAAGAAAACGGATTTCATACCCTGAGCCCGTTGTCTTCAGCCCGTTTTTTTCAGCCCTGAGCCCTGGGTTTTTCCGCCCTCAAACTTGTTTCACATTCAAATCGCGCAATGTGATCATAAATCCATTCTTTTCCCGACTTTCAATAAAATGAATCAGTGTTTCTGATGTAACGGCCACCGTCAACATCACCAAATTGCGAGCCAGTGGATACTCACACACGTCATCCTGGGTCGCTGACGGCACCCGGTACTGTTCATTCCAGGTAATTTCGGCAAAATCAGAAGCCATTCCAGCGTGGAGACAGTCAATTCCATAGGTTTCGCACGCCTGTTTGACTGCTGCCCGTGACACGCTGTTGTCAAACGTATCCACCACAATCTGGCTTCCGTGCAGGAGTTTTCGAGCGTTGTCATTGGTCAATCGGTCAGTGACCGAATCAAGCTGGACTCCGAGCGCTCGAAAAAGAGAATTGGCCAGGATTTTCACCTTGTGCGCCCCAATGTCGCTTCGGTAGTAAGGTTGTGACGATAAATTCCGCTCTTCGATGCGATCAAAATCAATGACGCGAAGTTTTCGAAACCCAATCCGTGCCAGCGTTTCAATCAGGTTTGCCCCCAGCGCTCCGGCGCCACAGACCGTGACCTGGGTTTCGCGGAGCTTGAGCAACAGTTCCTGGGTACGATAGAGCTGTTCGTGAAAAGTAAATGCGTGTGACATAAAAAATAGGGTTCAGGGTTCAGGGTTTGGGGTTTGGGGAAAGGACAAAACGACCAAAAGGACGAAAGGGACAAAAAGGACATAAATTCGAAAACCCGGAACCCGGAACCCGGAACCCGGAACCCTGTTTTTTTCAGTCTTCAAACCGTTGTTCAATCACATTGACCAGTGACTGCAAATCAAAATCCCGATCACGTCCACTTAAACAAATTCCTGAACTCACCACCGTCAAATCGTGCTTATTGATGGCAGAGGTATGCGCTTCGCCGGATGGGGTTTGCCATTCGACCAGCCAGAATTCGTCACGGTCGGTATACTTCACCAGCTTCCCTCCGCCCAGTTCCAGAGCCCGTCGCAAGCGCTGGTCATCAGTGATTGCCGGTCGCTGAACGGTACGTCTGGCGGAATCTGACCGCATTGGGGACACACCACTTCTGGCAATTTGATAGGTTTGGCGCATTTCGGGCGTCATTCCAGAAAACTTGAGTTGTTCAGAGCTGATCAACTTTTCAAATGCCTCTCGCATTGATTCAGCTGGGAGCGGGTCGGCCCGACGATCCTGGTCTTCATACCACCAGACCTGTCCATTGCCACGCGCGGTGATGACGTCAAACCGGCTGCCTTCAGTAACCAGATGCACCATCATCGGTCGGGCTGAACCAAACCGGGCCTGCATATCAGCCTCATTGACGGGATAGGCCAGCCACGTTTTCCGATCCAGATTGGTAATCAACCGCACCCGAAGTGATTTCTGCAAGGCACAATAGCGAGCAATGATATCAAGAGAAGCTTCTTCGATCAGATCAGCAGTATTGAGGTTTTTTGGCTGGAAAATCCCCCAGCCTTCAAACGTCTTTGGCACTGGGGAAAACGTGCGCACCAGACCCTGAATCCGGGTTTGAACTTTCCCACGAAACACACAGGGCGCCACAAACCGGGTAGTTTGCAGCGCCTGATCCGCATCAAGCAGAGATTGAATTAACTGGCTCAGAGTGGTGCTTTGTCCCATAAAAAATCAATGAGGGTTCAGGGTTCAGGGTTCAGGGAAATACAACTGTTTTAATGATTTAGCCATTTGCTCTCACGAGACGTTCATTGCCAACTGGTACAAGAATCCACGCTTGCCAAGTCGTGCAACTGATCGAGCGACACGTTGCCGGGGAGCTTGTAACTGTTCGGAAATCTCTCCGATCAGTGCCAGCGGCGATTGAACCAGTACATTTAGAACTTGCTGGTCAAACGCCAGTCCTTCAAATTCTTGCTTCAACTGGCTGACAATCACGTCAATCACTGAACCCTGAACCGTTGAGCAGGTGCCACCTGTGAAGGTCGCCAGTTCGGAAAAGGCAGCCCGGGCATACACACAGCCACCCATCAACAGGCCGTGAATAGTGATCATGTGGGCTTCAGCTTGGGCAGTCACTGACCGGATGGTACTTCCACAGGGACACCCGTTTGGCCAGGCATCACCATCCATTTTGACTGGACGCTGCAGGTGCTGTCGCCGAGGTTGTCGTTCATCCGAAGCTGGCAGGGGGTATCCATGCGGAGGTGCATCTCCGACGAGCACAACCAGTCGGTAACTGGTTGGCCGCCACTTGATTTGGGTACAGGCCGCCACAACTCCGTCGTACACGGCTTCCGGACCATCGCCACCGCCTTGCGGAGACAGCTTTTTGATGTAACTTTCAACCCGTTTGAAATCCCCGGTCAGCGCAGAAACTCGTGTTACAAACGAGTTATCCTGCGGAGGATGGTCACGATATTCGACCAGCCCACAGTGCAAATCAACCTGGGTCAGTCTGGTCAGTTCGTTCAAGGCATCCAGCAAATGCTTTTGAGCCTGTTGGATAAACCCACCCATGCTGCCCGTGACGTCAACCACAAAACAAAGATCCACCGAATTGAGTCCAGTTGTGTACATAGTGATACCAATTTGGGCTGAGGGTATCAGGCTGGGGGTATCGGGCTAAAGGCTGAGGGTTGAAGAAGTTCTTCGAAAAAGCCCCAAGCCCTAAGCCCC
>DAOQNB010000448.1:0-5621 GCA_035335845.1 Acidobacteriota bacterium
TCTGTCTTTTTTCTTCATTCTTCATTCTGTCTTTTTTCTTCATTCTTCATTGGAGCCGGGCGGATAAACTCCAAACCAATAACGAGCAAGGCCCCGAATAGAAAAGCGCTCCCGGCGGCAAGCACTGTGTTTCGAGCAGGTTGTGGTGAAGAAATAACCTCAGGAGCTGTAATTGGGCGTGCAAGTTGCGTGGCAAAAGTGCGTTGCGGCAATAACTGTGAGCGGACATCAAAGAGTTCCCGCTCACACAACAAGACATCTGAGATATTTCCGGCGGGTGACTTCCGAAGTCCTTCCAGGCGAGTAACCAGTTCGATCTCACGCTCTCGATACAGCTTGACGGCATCAGTGAACTTTTTATTTGTCCGATCAATCACTGCTGTGGCGCCAGCTTCCACCGTTGCTCTGGCAGCCGCTTTGTCTTCACTTCGAGCAGTGAGTCGGATCAAATAGACGATTCGCTCGCGCTTACGGCCTGTTTCAAGGCATTCCGCCGTCAGTCGCCCGGCACCGCCAGCCTGTTTTTTCTTCTTCTTTTTTCCTTCTGCAGGGGCCGGATCTGATTCAGTATTGGTTTCAGTCCCCTGAGCAGCCAAAAAACCGGGGGCATTGACAATTTCAGCGAGCAGGTGCGGTTCTTCGATTGGTTCCTGGTCGATCCGACCAAGTTCGATAAACGCCATGGCCTGATAGATTGTCGGCTGGCGCTGAGTCCAAAAATACCCGGCACCGGCTCCAAGGGCAGCCAGGATAATCAGCCAGATCGAGCGCCTCAGCAGCGCTTTGAATAAATCAACAAAGTCTTTTTCTTGCAATTGCATACATGTGCGGGAAGGCAACCGGGTCAGGTCCAAAGTCACCTGGCTTGGAGTTAACTCCAGGCGGCTGCGGCCCCGACATCGTTGACCCGAAAAAACTGGTAGTAACGCCAGACAGGCCCTTAGGGCAATGGTTTAAAACTGCGTGCTAACTGGTCGGTTTGATATCGGAATGGGTCCAGGTAGGTTTTTTCTCCGATAAAACGTAAAACCCACACTGTGTCAGGTGTGGTCTGAAGGTAGTAGTAACGACCCGTCATTAATTTCCCGACTCGTTTATAAGTAAACTGGAGCAATGCCCCACGCGCCACCGAATTGACAAATCGTTCCTGGCTCACAAATTTGTAATCGGGTCGAAACCGAAGGTCGTTTTCCATCTCACGAGTAATCAGGGTTTTCACCAGATCCCCCTCGACGAGAGGTTCATCCGGGGCTTTCTCTTTCTTGACTTTCAACAATGCGTAACTCCGGTCGCGGAAAATAATCTCCGTAAGCCGACGGCCATTGTTTTCGACTGCCAGTTCGGTGCGCCACCCATTATCAAGCTCGATTTCATACCCACCTTCGACATCGGCAAAAACGCGTTTACCAATGGCTGGCGGCGTCTCTGAAGTGGATGGAACTTCAATTTTCTGAGCCAGAACCGGCAGGTTTATTCCGATCAGAGCCAGTCCAATACAACCGAAGATACCTTTCAAAATCAATCGAACAACCACATTCATACAGTATTTCCAGGGTTTACGAGACACTCAGTTCATAACGAGTTGAGTCGTTTTCGTTCTTGATCCTTGGAAGATATTGATTCCCAGGCACCAAGCACCAGGGATCAATCCAATATCCCCAGAATTTTCCGCTGATGGCCAACCAGTTCGTCAATTCCCTGCCGGGCCAGGGTAATCATTGAATTCATCTGCTCTGGGGTAAACGGTTTATGTTCAGCCGTTCCTTGGACTTCCACAAACCGACCATCGCCAGTACAGACAATGTTCATGTCCACATCGGCCTGTGAATCTTCAATATAGTTGAGGTCCAGCACCGGCGTGCCACCGACAATGCCAACACTGACGGCAGCAACATAGTCTGAGATGGGTAAATCTTTGAGTTTGTTGTCTTTCTGGAGTTTTCTCAGCGCAAGGACAAATGCCACAAAGGCACCAGTGATTGAGGTGGTCCGGGTGCCACCGTCGGCCTGCAGCACATCGCAGTCAAGGTAGATTGTCCGTTCACCCAATTTTTCCATAATGGCGACAGCTCTCAGACTCCGGCCAATCAACCGCTGGATTTCGTGCGTTCGCCCCGATGGACCACCTCGACCAACTTCACGTGGGGTGCGAACGTCTGTGGCTCGGGGGAGCATTGAATATTCAGCCGTAATCCACCCCAGCCCCTTACCTTTTAAAAATGGAGGGACACGTTCTTCAACGCTTGCGGTGCACATGACTCTGGTATCGCCAAACTCGATTAAAGCAGAACCCTCGGCGTGCTTACTGATGCCTGGCGTAATTGATACGCGGCGTAATGCATTATTTGCTCTTCCATCTGGACGCATGTTGTCTCCTTCCCATCTACCTGGGATTCAAAATTTTCAATATCAACACTCAGCTATTCATCTCGATGCGGGATGTCAGTCTGTAATTTCACTTTGTCGTTGTTCAGTGCCCACAAGTCAACCGATTCAGGCTGATCCATTGGGTGGCCCAGAAAAATCTCGGCAATTCGCCGGAATCGCTGTCCGGTGTCGGTGACACAAAATCGGGTTTGCTGGGCACGGGGGTTGGGGCTCGCCAGTTCCTGACCTGAGAGTAGCGTAAGAACTTCTTCGGCAGCACTGGCACCTGAATCCACCAGATGGACATTTTCACCGACCACCTGTTGAATCAAGGTCCGTAAGATTGGGTAATGGGTACAGCCCAATACCAGTGTGTCAATTTCATCACGGGCAAAGGGTTTTAAATACTCTTCGGCGACCAGAGCCGTAACCTGGTGGCTGGCCCACCCTTCTTCAGTTAATGGGACAAACAACGGGCAACTGCGCTCGATCACAACCGCTTCGGGGAGTAACTGGTGAATAGCTCGGGTATAGGCACCGCTCCCGACGGTCGCTTCGGTTCCAATGACACCAATCCGACCATTTCGGGTCAGATTGACCGCCCGCTGGGCACCTGGTCCAATCATTCCAATCACGGGAATTGAGAGCGAGTCAGTCAACACATCCATGGCGGTTGATGAAGCTGTGTTGCAGGCCACAACCAGCAGCTTGATGCCACAGGAAACCAGAAAAGCAGCATCTTCAAGGGCATAGCGGCGCACAGTCACCAGTGAGCGGGTGCCATACGGAATGCGCGCCGTATCGCCCAAATACACAATATCTTCGAAAGGGAGTTGCTCACGGATGGCTCGATAAACAGTGAGACCACCCACACCGGAATCAAAGATTCCGATGGGCTGATTTGGTTGGGTCAGAGTAGATGTGGTCACGTTGACGGATACCTGTCGGATTCAGGGGTCAGGGGTCAAGGGTCAGGGTTTTCGAAACCAGTCACCAGGCACCAAGTAGATTGCTCTCACCCGATTTTGGTTTATGATGCAATCCAATTTCAGGCCGGACTCGGCAAATCGAGGTGCTTTCGTGAAAAAATGGCTGGCGAAATTCCTGACTGACGATTTCAAAACCGAACTCAAAAGCGTGATTATCAGTGGCGTTATCACGACATTTTTGTTAGGGGGCGCGATTCTATCACTGGTAGTCGCCATTTTGGCAACCCAGGTGGGTGAACATCGAACCGCCGAGGTACTCTATATCCTTTCCCTGGTGCTTGTCATGGCTGGTGGTGTGTATGCCATCCCCCGGCTCATGAAGCGGATTCGCTGGAATTTCCTCCAGTTTAACATCAGTTATACCGCCACACCCGGAACCGCTTTTTTTATGGCCATTCTGGTAGTGGTCGGCCTGGCCGCCTTCAATACCGGGAACAATCTGCTCTATCTGATCTTTTCGGTTCTGTTGGGGTTAATTTTGACGTCAGGGGTTGTTTCTGAAACCGGACTTCGGGAACTCGATATTGGACTTCGGTTTCCAGACCACATTTTTGCCGGACAGGACGTCCTGCTTGAAATTTCAGTCACCAATCACAAGTTTCTGATCCCATCGTTTTCGCTCTCAGTTGGGGTTGAACTCTCAAATCAGCCGGTACCCACGGGAATGGAGAAAGTCCGTCAGTGGCTCCTGGGCTCAACCCTGGCCGGAGAGCTTTCGAAGCTAACCCATTTTATTGTGGTCCCAAGTCACCAACGGCTTCGGCAAACCATCCAGCATTCATTCTCCCGCCGTGGACGCTATGAAATCAAAGGATTTACCGTCAGCACCCAGTTTCCGTTCGGGTTTATCCAGAAAACCCGTCGAATTGAAGCCCAGGGTGAATTGATTGTGTATCCAGAACTTGAAAAGCGGCGTGATTTACTGAGTGGACTCAGCCAGCTTATGGGAACACAGGAGCATTTTTTCAAAGGCACGGGGGTAGATTTATATGCCATTCGCCAGTATCAAAGCGGCGATAACCTGCGCCATATTGATTGGAAAGCAACCGCCAAGGTTCGGCGAACGATGGTGAAAGAATTTGCCCGTGAAGATGAACGACGCATCTCGATCTATTTTGATAATCGGGCACCAAAGGAAATCACTCCCGAATTTCTCAATGCCTTTGAAGCTGCTGTCAAACGAGCCGCTTCGATTGCCGCTCAACTGGTTGAATCAAATATTCAGGTCCGACTCTTGACCCCAATTGGGCAAACTGATTTCGGAGAATCCAAAGAACACCTCTTCAACATGCTCCGCACGCTCGCACTCATTGCACCTGAATCACCTGACGAACTGCCCACTACGGATCCGCAAGCCAGCGCAGCCAAACAGGATTTTTTCAAACTGGTGAGTTCCTCAAATGAAGTCGGTATTTTGTTTACCGGCCTTCCACCTGCCGGAGATCAACTCAGCCGGTTTCAACGATTTGGGAAAATTATTCAATTTCAATCGCTGGTGAATTGATTGAGGATGGAGGACGTCAGGTTTGGGGCTGAAAACTTCGGGCTGAAGAAGTCGGGCTGAAGGTATTGAACCCGGTTTTTTTGCCCCGAGCGTGCGAGTCTTCCGCCTCAAGCCCTCAGCCCTGGTTTTCACCATTCATCCAAAAACTGGCCGATCCGCCGGAAGTACACCACAATACAGACGGCAATTGGCGGATAAACCAACCCGGTTCGGACCATATCCAGGAACGTCACTTTTTCTTCGGGCATCACAAAAGTGACTGATCCAATGGCATTTCCAATCACAATGGCAATGACATAACCAAGGGCCAAAAATACCACGGCTGAGGCTCGGGTAAAGGGCTGGTGCGGTGAATCGTCCGATGAAGTAATTGACAGGATCAGGTCTGGTGAATAGGTGTAGTGAATGAGCACTTCCCGCAAAAACTTTACGACCTGCCAGAAGGCAACACAGGCCAGCATAAACACCAGCACGTGGCCCACAAGACCAAACGGTTCAACGGTTGAAGGTCGAGCGGCGGCCACCACAAACGCCGAAGCAAACAACGTCGCCACAACTGAAATGGCATCTGCCCGCTTACGCATTTCCCGCCGTTCCTCTTCAATAATTTCATCAACGACCCGGTTAATTCGTGAATTATAAGCGGCTGCCCGTTGCGCCCGTTCGCGATCAGGGTCAACTTCCGGTTGATTTGAACGTCGGCCTCCGCGACGCGGAATATACTCGCCCCGGTCATATTGCCTTCGGGATTGGGGGTTGCC
>DAOQNB010000449.1:0-5618 GCA_035335845.1 Acidobacteriota bacterium
CCACGCAGTTGGTCACCCGCACCGCTGGTTCGGCCACGACGACCGCCAATGGATTTTCGTTTGGTCCGGGAATTACAGCCACCGGCGGGCAAATTGTCTTTCAAAGTACCGCAACTGATGTGGTCACAGGTCAAACAGATACCAACAGCAACCTTGATATCTTTGTATTTGATCGGGTGGGAGGTACCAACCAGCTTGTCAGTCGAAGTGCCAGTTCGGCCACGACCACCGGGGATGGCGTCTCAGATTCTCCGGTTATCAGTGACAGCGGGCAGTTTATTGCGTTTCGAAGTGAAGCCACCAATCTGGTGACCGGCCAAACGGATACCAACACAATGGGCGATGTGTTTGTGTTTGATCAGATGACGCCTGAAATGACCTTGCTCAGTGGTGCTAACGGATCTATGACCACCACCGGCAATGGTGCTTCATCCATGCCAGCGATGAATACCACCGGGCAGTTTATTGGATTCAATAGCCTGGCCACAAATTTAATCACCAATGACTTTAACGCCAATGGCGATGTGTTTCTGGCCCGCTTTGGCGCCATCTTGTCGGCGACAATCAGCGGCGGTGGAATCATCTGTGGCAGTGGAAGCGCCACGGTGACGGCCACTATCACGGGAGGCACCCCGCCGTACACCGTGACTTTGACCAATGGCGGCGGAACCCAAACCGGCGCCAGCCCTCTGACCTTTACTGTGTCTCCTGGGGCCACCACCACCTATATGTTCCAGTCGGGGATGGATTCAACCGCAGAGCCCATCACGGGCAGCGGGAGCGCCGTGGTCACGGTTTCCACCGCCGGGACGGCCAATGCCGGACCCGATCAATCGGTGTGTGATACCAGCCCAACCGTGACGCTGGCGGGTGCCGTTGGCGGGAGTGCGACGACTGGCACCTGGAGCGGTGGCGCCGGCACGTTTGCGCCCAATGCCACCACGCTCAATGCGACCTATACCCCCACAGCGGGTGAAATCTCGGCTGGATTGGTGACGTTGACGCTGACCAGTAGTGGTCCTGGCGGCGCCTGCTCGGTTGATACCGACACGGTGAAAATTGCCTACTTAAACTGCAGTGAATTAAGTCAGTTGATGGTGGCTGACACCAGCAATAACCGGGTTCAGCGATTTGATGGTACGACCTGGAGCGTCGTTGGGGTGGGAACCATTGGCTCTGGCAATGGCCAGTTCCGAATGCCCGAAGCCGTGGCTTTTAATGGCATGGGACGGATTTATGTCGCCGATACTGGCAACAACCGGATTCAGTGGTCAACTGACAGTGGCGTGACCTGGGCCAATTTTGCCACTGTTGGATCGGCCAATACTCAGGTTCGGGCACCGCAGGGGCTGGAACTCGACAGTGCCGGCAATCTGTATGTTTCAGATACTGGAAACGGTCGTGTGATGCGCTTTAACGGCGGTATTCCAGGTTCTGGGGTGGTGATTGCCAGTAACGGGGCCGGAGGTGGCCAGGTCGGAAGTCCTCGCGGATTGGTCATTGACGGAAGCTTCCGGTTGTTTGTAACCGACCAGAGTAACAGTAAAATCATTCGCATCCTCAATGCCAATACAACGACAAGTTCAGCAAGTGGTACGGTCCTGGCCACGTCTGGAACCGCATTAAACAAGGTCCAGAATCCACAGGGTATCGCGATTGATCCGACTGGAAATCTCTTTATTGCGGATACCGGCAATTCACGAATCTTGCGCTGGGTCAATGCCAATCCCAACAACAGCTCAACCTTTGCCTTGACGGGGATCCAAATGGGGCAGGTCAACCAGCCAGAAGGGGTAACGGTGAAGTTTTTTAGTTCTGGATCATTTGCCGGATCAACCTTGCTGGTGGTGGCCGACACCGGGAACAATCGAATCCAGGGACGATTCCTGCCAACTGGCGGCTGGTCGCTCATTGGTTCCCCAAATAACATCGGAAGTGGTATCGGCCAGTTCCGCGCTCCATCAAAAGCGCAATAAGGCCCGGTTGGATTGAAGAAAGCTGGGGCTGAAGATGATGGTGTGAAGCCGCAGTTTTGAACCTGACCCTGCCCACCCATCCAGCCGTCGCCCCAGGCGACTGGGTGGATGGGCAAAGGGAAGGGGAATGACCATTTAGAACCCCTCCTCACAAACCTTGATTTCGTTGACCAGCCAGGCTTTGGTCAGTCGCCATTCGCGGTTCATTGTGGCCAGTGAAATGTCGAGCACGGCAGCGACTTCTTCGTTGCTCAATCCAGCAAAGAACTTGAGTTCAACAACTTTACTTTTTCGTTGATCCAGAGCTTCGAGTTTGGTGAGTGCCTGGTTTAAGGCCAGGATTTCCCAATTTTGACGATCATCAGGCACTCCAATGACTTCATTGAGGGTGACTTTATGCCCTCCACCTCGCTTTTCAGTTTTGAGTGCCAGAGCATGGTTGACCAGAATATGACGCATCATTCGGGCCGCAACTCCAAAAAAATGAGCCCGGTTTTGCCATTGTAAATCCTGTTCACCCAACAGTTTGAGATAGGCTTCGTGGACAAGGGCCGTGGTTTGCAAGGTATGGTCAGGGCGTTCCCGGCGCAGGTAGCGGCTGGCGATTCGATGCAATTCGTCATAGACTAAGGGAAAGAGCTTATCGAGGGCCGATGAATCCCCTTGATTCCATTCCTGTAAGATCTGAGTCATATCTGGTGGCGAACTCATACCCTTCTTTTCCTCCAAATCACACCATATCGCAATCTTCTCTGGCGGAAAAGATGCAGCGGGCTCTTTTGATTTCAGTCTTCCTCTTATGCTTCCACGGGTTAGCTTCTGATGTGTGTTTGGCTATCCAAGGACCGGCTCTCAGCCGAGAAACTGATCTGGCGGAGCTGGCTCGACCAACTTTCCGCTTTTTTACTGACCAGGCCGGTTTGCCGCAAAACACGATCAACTGCATCACGGTTGACCGAAAAGGGTATCTCTGGGTCGGCACACAGGATGGCGCCGCTTTCTACAATGGCCGCCAGTGGACCGTGGTCAATATGCCGAATCGAACGGCGTCAAATGATGTCACCAATATCCTGGCGGCTTCAGATGGAAGTCTGTGGTTTACGACCAATGGTGGTGGCCTGGCCAATCTCAAAGATGGGAACTGGACCCGCTTTGACACAACCAACTCAGGTTTGCCAGATGACTCTCTGGAAGGACTGACGGAAATTATTGAACCAGATGGACATTCTGTGCTCTGGATTGGTACGTCACAGGGACTGGTGCGATATGAACCGGGCCGCTGGACGGTGTTTTCGACTCAAAATTCAGGGCTCCCAGATAATCTCATCAGCTCAATCCTTGCGGTTACCGATTCGTCGGGGAAACAATCATTATGGATTGGGTCAAGTACCGGGTTTACCTGCTATGAATCTGGGCAGTGGAAACATTTTGAGAACCACCAGGAAGGAAGAGGCCCGGCCCAGGTTTTGCAAATGTGTACTACCCGTTCCCTCACTGGAAACACGGTGCTGTGGGTTGGAACCAATGGAAATGGATTAATCCGACACGAAGCCGGCCAGTCGGTGTTTTTGACCCCCAGGAATTCAGGATTACCAGACGGTGTGATCCAGGCGCTGTGTCCGACAATTTCACCTTCTGGAACAGAGGCCCTCTGGGTTGGGACCGCCGGAGGTCTGGCCTGGTTGGAGGAAACTTCACAGCCGCAGGGTTCAGGGTTCAGGGTTCAGGGTTTAGAGGGACAGGCCCTGCCGAAGTATCGCTGGAAAATCACAACCACTGAAAATTCAAATCTTTCGAGCAATTTGATTTCCAGTTTGTTTGAGCTGACCAATTCGTCCGGCTGGCGGACCTTGTGGGTTGGAACATACAGCAATGGCCTGGGTCGGTTTGAAGAACAGGGGTGGGTTGGTCTCTCGGCGAGAAGCTTTCCTTCCATCGGAAGCCGTGCCTATAGTTTGCTTGAAACCCTTTCCCCAGCCGGGCAGCTCACGTTCTGGATTGGCACCAACGGCAATGGCCTGTTTCGCTATGAGGCCGGCCAATGGACCACCATCAACACCCAAAATTCGAATCTTCCCTCCAATCAAATTCTGAGTTTATTGGAAACCAGGTCACCCACTCACCCGTCCACTCTGTGGGTCGGAACTGATGGCTCTGGTTTGGCACGCCTTGAAGCCAATCGTTGGACGACGTTAACGGCTGAAAATTCAGGCTTGCCCGGCAACATTGTAAATTGCCTTTGCCGGGCGGCATCAGCGTTTGATCCGGCGGCCCTCTGGATTGGAACGTTAAATGGCCTGGCGCGCTTTGAGGCCGGGCAATGGACGACGTTGACCGAAGAAAATTCTGACCTTCCCGGTAACCGGGTGTTTTGTCTACACGAAAGCCTTTCCTCTGATGGACAGCCTTGTTTATGGGTTGGGACGCTGGGTGGTGGGCTGGCATGTCTGAAAAATGGGAAATGGACCATCTGGAACACGGCCAGCTCACAATTACCGAACGATTCAGTACTGAGTTTGCATGAAAGCACTTCGCCATCGGGGAAACGGGTCCTCTGGGTTGGGACCTATGGTGGTGGCGCTGCCTGTTTTGAGATTGATTCTCCCACTGCCCCCTGGCTGGTGTTGACTGACACCGCCACGCCAAAGCTCTCAAACAACACGATTTATCAAATTTGTGAAGATGCCCGGAAACAAATTTATCTGTTAACTAACAAAGGCGTAGTCCGTCTTACTCCACACCCGCCAGCGCCAGACAACCCGGCACCCTATGCGCTGTACACCTTTTCCGTTGAAAACGGCTTGCCAGGCAGTGAAGGCAATCAGGGAGCTTCTCTGGTGGACCATCAGGGGCGTATCTGGGTGGGAACAACTGGCGGGGTGGCAATGCTTGATCCAGCCAGAACGGTTGATGACCAGATGCCTAAACCCCTCCATATTGAGCGTCTGACCACCAATGGAACTGAACGACGCTGGAGTGACAGCCCTCTTTCCCTGTCCCACACTGAACACAGTCTGGTCTTTGATTTTGCCTTGTTGAGCTATTTCCGTGAAACAGACACGATGTATCAGGTTCAACTGGCCGGGTATGATTCCCAGCCCACACCCTGGACGTCAGTTTCGACCAAGGAATACACCAATCTGAAAGCCGGTGACTATACCTTCAACGTGTGGGGCCGCGACTCGTTTGGGACCATCGCCGGTCCGGTGTCGGTCCGGTTTACCATCCGACCGGCGCCCTGGAATACCTGGTGGGCCTATCTGATGTATCTGCTTGGGTTAGTCGGTACTGGTTATGGCGGGGTGCAATGGCAACTTCGAACGCTCCGGCGACGCAATGAACTTTTGGAGGAAAAAGTCAGACTTCGTACCGAAGAACTTTCACAACAGAAAACGGAGCTGGATCAACGGGTACAGGAACTCCATCAGAAAAATCAGGAGCTGGTTGAATCACACCAGCGAGCGGATCGAATCTTCTCGGCCCTGGCCGAAGCCCTGCCTGGAACCGTGCTCGATGGAAAATACCGACTGGATGAAAAAATCGGGGCGGGTGGGTTTGGAGCCGTTTTTCGCGGGACGCATCTCCGGCTGGACCGCCCGATTGCCGTGAAAATCTTTCGCCCATCACCGGGCAACGACTCGG
>DAOQNB010000450.1:0-5609 GCA_035335845.1 Acidobacteriota bacterium
TTGAATTGGACCTGGCCTTCATCCTGCATAGTGTTTATTCAGGTTCCGGGTTCCGCGCTTCCGAGTTCCGGGTTTTCGATAAATCCCTACCTGCTCAAGCAAATGGATTGACTCCTCGCTTGCTCACTACTCTGGGTTCTCTTTTAAGAGAAACTCCAGCGATTCGATATCAATCCGGTCTTCGTGGGTTTTATTGTGATTGCGAATGTGTCGGATAACCGATTGCATGGCCGCACTGAATTCTGAAAAACTGACGTGCTTTTTATTCATAAACATCACGGAGAAAATCCCGGTGATGGTGTTAATCAGGTTTTGGTACGAGCGAATCATGCGGTCATTTTTGGTGGTATCGCTGGTCGGTTTTTCTTTTTCGGTGCGCTGACTCAGTTCACGGGTGAGCCCTTCAACACGTTTGGTGAGCTGGGTAACTTCTTCAAGCAGTTCATTGCGTTCGGCCACCAGCTCAGAATAAGCCGCTTTTAATTTCCCAATTTCATTGATCTCAAGTTGTGCCGCTCGAATATCAATGACACCTTTGCGCGAAGCCGACGGAACGGCTTCAGGTGACTCGCGCTGGATTTCACTATGCGAGTTGACAATAGCGAGCAATGACGGGCTCTGTGGAAACCAGCTATGAATTTTTTCACTGAGATATTTGCGCAGAAGCGGTTCTTTCTTCAGGGCTTCATGGTGAAACGTCTGCTCAAGTAACTGAGGGGACTGTGAAAAACTGGTTTTCAGGTATTTGGTTGATTCCAGAAAAGCATTCATGTCCTCCCGATATTTGCCACGGATATCAATGCCGCCCTGGCCGCCTTTGTACATTCGATCAAAGGCAAACATGCGTTCGAGCCGTTCAACAATTGAAAGTATTTCCTGGGGAGGGGGTTCCTGGTTATGCATAGCGTCCTCTCGTCATCCAATTCGGTTTCTTCCGCAATTCTATTTATTGGGTCTTTGTCTTCAAATGTCAACTTCCGAAACAGGATGGCGGTCAGCAAGTGCTGTGGGAGGCATGGCTGATTGATCGTCAAGAGAAAAATCAAAATCTGAGTCAGCACACGATTCTTTGAAGAGGAATCATTGGATTTTCTATTTTTTTATTGAATTAAAATAAAATTATAGTTATTTTCTATTTTATATTCATTGATTATCTCACCGATGGCCTTAGATAACTGACTTTTAGGTGAATGAGTTGACTGGAGTTTCAAAGGTAGTGCAGACTTGACCACACCAAGCAACACACATTTTTCATACATCCCAGGGAAACAGCCATTTTCTAGCCAGATGCCTTTTGTTGCCAGACCGTCACTGGCAACTTCAATCCACTTTTTATCTAGACGAGCATTTTATGAAAATCCGTGTTCTGCCCAGCATTACAGACCAGCGCAGCCAGTTGCTCATTTCATTTCTTATCAATGATTGTGTATCGGTTGATGCTGGTGCGGTCGCTTTCCATCTCACTGGGGAAAAGTTGCTTCGCGTGAAAGATCTGGTTTTGACCCACGTGCATCTGGATCACATTGCTTCATTTCCGTTTATTTTTTCCGAAGAATTCACTGAGATCCGCGAGCCAGTCCGAATTCATGCCTCTGAGCGGGATATTACCAGTTTAAAAGCGCATATCTTCAACAATGTCATTTGGCCCGATTTTACAAAAATCCCAAATCAACATGGCCAGTTGCTCGCATTTCACCCATATACCACCCATCAACCCTTTGAAGTAGCGGGCCTGACCATCACCCCAATTCCAGTGAACCACACGGTTGAGACCTTTGGATTGGTGGTTGATGACGGCCAGGTTGCGGTGGCATTTTCTTCTGACACTGCCCGAACCGATGCATTTTGGGACTATCTCAACACGCTTGAGCGCCTCAAAGCGGTATTTGTTGACGTCGCGTTTAATAATGAACTCGAAGGTGTGGCGCTGGCTTCAAAGCACCTGACACCCCGGTTGCTGGTTGGTGAATTAGAAAAATTGACCCGACCTGCCGAAATTTTTGCTGTCAACCTCAAACCCATGTGCCGAACGCTGGTCGCCAGGGAAGTCAATGAACTGGACCTGCCAAATTTGCGAGTGGCACAATTAGATGTGGACTATGAATGGTAATCTGGGTTGCCCCCTCCCACAGCCAATCTGCTCAGATAAAGGATTGAAACCCAATGCTGACGAAGGGGACAGGAGACACTGCTTGAGAGGAAGGGGCCCGTACCTGAGTGAGACTGACCTCAACACAAGTTTTTGAATACCAATCAACCCGATGAAAATAAGGAGCTTCAGATTTTAACTTCTTTCGCCCGGTTGTGATCTCTGGTTCTCCCGTTGCTTGCCGCCTTTCTCCTTCCTCTTCAGTTAGTTCCCAAATGCGTCGGTGAATCACGAAATATGAGTTCTTCCCGGTCTTCCCAACCTCTTTCGGAATCCTCCTCAGCTCTGGTCGCCCAACGTGGAAGTTTTGCTTCGTTTTTAGCGCCACTGACTCAGGATACGTTTAAACAGGTTATTTCTTCGATCCAGGGCAATCTCGAAGTGGTTTACCAGACCCTTTCCTGGCTTGAAGGGTTTCAGGATCATCAGGGCTTTGAGTTGCTGCTTGATGAAATGTTGCAGGCCATTACCTTAAAAATCGGTGAATTGCTCAACGCCGACCGCACCACAATTTTTTTGCTGGATGAAGAAAAAGACGAATTGTGGTCCATCGTGGCCAAAAACGAAAATGGGAACTTGCTGGAAATCAGGTTGCCCACGACGGTCGGGATTGCTGGCGAAGTCGCATGCTTTAAAAAAGCGATCAATATTCCGTTTGATTTTTATGCTGATCCACGCTCAGCCACGGCACGGCGATTTGACCAGCGGCATAACTATCGAACCTACACGATGCTGGCTCTGCCGCTGTTAAACGAAGCGGGCGATCTGGTGGCTGTGGTCCAGCTTCTCAATAAGCTCAAACCGGGGAGCGAACCATTTTCATCACTGGCTGAAAGGATTGATCTGGCCGGGTTTACCGAAACCGATGAAGAAACATTCCAGGAATTTGCCCCTTCGATCAAATTGATTCTTGAATCATCGCGGCTGTTTTACACAGCGGCTCAGAAGCAGCGGGCGGCAACGGCACTGATGAAGGCCACCCAGTCGCTCAGCCAGAGCAGCCTGGATCTGGAAGAAACCCTCAAGCGGGTGATGGATGAAGCCAAAGAACTCTTGAAGGCTGACCGGAGCGCCATCTGGTTGCTGGATGAAGAATCCCGGCAACTCTGGACCAAACTTCCCATTGGTGGTGTGTTGCAGGAAATCCGCATCCCAGCCAGTGCCGGGTTTGCCGGGCAGGTTGCAACCACGGGGGAGCCGGTCAATATTGGGTTTGATCTCTATGCCCACTCTAATTCCGAAACCTCAAAACAAACCGATCAACGGACCGGGTATCGGACCTGCAGCCTGTTGTGTATGCCGATCTTTAACGCCAATCAGAAATTAATTGGCGTGACACAATTGATCAACAAGAAAAAACAGGGTGAATTTCCGCCCTACGATGCTGCCCGATGGCCAGAGCCGCCAGAATGCTGGAAGGCCAGTTTTACCCGTGACGATCAGGAATTTATGCAGGCCTTCAATATTCAGGCCGGGGTGGCGCTGGAAAATGCCAAATTGTTTGCCACCGTCAAGCAACAGGAGCAAATGCAGCGCAATATTTTGCGCAGTCTCTCAAATGCGGTGATTGCCACCGATCATGCTGGTCGGGTGATGGCCGTCAATGAAAGTGCCCGACACCTGCTCAACCTCAAACCCGAAGACCACATCGAGGGACAGTGCCTGTCTGAATTAATTCATCTCAAAGAGAATGACTTTGCCACCTGGTTTGGCAAAGCGCTTGAGCCTCAGACCGGGAAGCCCTTAGAGCAATATTATCCCGAGCAAATTCTGATGCTCGATGCCCAATCTGATTCTCACAGCGTCAACCTCACAATCAATACCATTGCTGATGCGACGGATCCAAATCTGGTTCGAGGCGCACTGGTGGTCATGGAAGATATCAGCCAGGAAAAACGCCTCAAAAACACCATGTACCGGTATATGACCCAGGAACTGGCCGAGCGTTTGATGCAAAACAGTGACAGCGCCAAACTGGGTGGGGATCGCAAAGATGTTTCGGTCCTGTTTTCAGATATTCGGGGGTACACAACCCTCACTGAACATATGCCGCCCGAAGAGGTGGTCGAAATGCTCAATGAATATTTCGAGCAGATGGTGGAGGCAATTTTTCGATTTAAAGGCACATTGGATAAATACATCGGCGATGCCATTATGGCCGTTTTCGGGTCGCCGCTTCAGTTAGAAGACCACGCCTGGTACGCGGTTCAGGCTGCTATTGAAATGCGTCACCGGCTGGTTGAGTTCAATACCAGACGCAAGGCCCACCAGCTCAACACCATCGCCATTGGAATTGGCATCAATACCGACAGTGTCATCAGTGGCAATATCGGTTCCAGTAAACGCATGGAATTTACCGCCATTGGCGATGGGGTGAATTTAGGTTCCCGGCTCGAAGGTGCCAGCAAACAATATGGGTGCGATATTATCATCAGTGATCGAACCTATTTGGCCTGTGAACAGCGGGTGTGGGCCCGTGAACTGGACTGCATCCGGGTCAAAGGAAAAACCGAGCCGGTTTCAATCTTTGAATTGATTGGAATCCGTGAAGGCCCACTGGCCGATCAGGTATCAGAACATCAGTTGAAGATTATTGAGTATTATCAACGGGGACTTGAATTATATCGCCAACGCGAATTTACTCAGGCTCTGCGGGAATTTAACCGTGTTCTCCAGATTGCCCCCAACGATAAACCCGCATTGATGCATAAAGATCGCTGCTGGCATCTCATCTCGGCTCCCCCGGCTCAAAGTTGGGATGGGGTGTGGACCATGACGGAGAAGTAAGAATAGACCCGAGTCAGTAGTCAGTGGTCAGTCATGAGTAGTCAACAGGTCACTAACTCCAGCTTCTTGAATTGCTTAACTGCTTGTTCATATCAGCCATTCATTCCAGGATAGTATAAAAATCACCTGTCTCCCGTTGGATAATTGAACCAGAGCGACCTGATTTTGTTTCAACCGCAACTTCCAGACAAAGGATTTCAGACCCTATGAACAACGTACCTGCCAAAGTGTTGAATGCGTCAGTGGAAGGACTCAACTTACAGCCTGGAACGCTCCGGGATCAGTTGGATCAACAGGGCACGCTCTTGTTGTTTCTCCGTCATTTTGGCTGAGTGTTCCCACGTGAGAGCGTAAAGGATTTACGCCAGATTATCGCTACGCAGGCCGACTATCCTCCGATTGTATTTGTCGTGCAGGGCTCAGTTGAAGAAGGAAAAGCCTTTTTTGAAGGACTCTGGCCGGAAGCCAGAGCAATTTCCGATCCGGATTTTCAGTTGTACAAAGCATTTGGGATCAAACGCGGGAATTTAGCGCAGATTTTTGGTCCGAGTGCCCTGGTTTGCGGCTTACGGGCTGCCGCAAAGGGAAATTTTGTTGGAAAACCAATGGGTGACCCCCGGATGATGCCCGGTGCCTTTGTGGTGAATCAAAAAGGCACCGGGCATCATCCGGG
>DAOQNB010000451.1:0-5601 GCA_035335845.1 Acidobacteriota bacterium
AAGCTCGGAGCAATTGAAGTGATGAGGGATGAAATAAAACCAACTTCTTCAGCCCGTCTTCTTCAGCCCAATATCTTCAGCCCCAAGCCCGATGTCTTCAGCCCCAAGCCCGATGTCTTCAGCCCTGGTTTTTATGGCATTTTTCAATCGTGAATCCCACTCACCTTCCGTCCTTCCAGCCTGGAAACGGCAACTGGTGCTGTGTGCGCTGTGGATGATACCGGGGATTCTGATTGTGGCCCAGGTGACATTTGGCCCTTCGGCGCGCCCGCGACCTCATTCCTGGGGATGGGAATTATTCTTTCAACTCCTGTACTGGGAGCCGCTGGCGCTGGCGACGCCATTTGTATTCTATCTCAGCCGACAGTTCCCTTTTGAGGTTCCGCGTCGCGGACGCGCCTTCGGGCTCCACCTCGTGGCCGGCATTCTTTTTGGATTTGTGTATGCCCTGGTGTTGACCCCAGTCTCACGCTGGGCGATTCCAGATCCACACATCTTCGAATCGTTTCAGGGGTTTCTCGCTGGCTATGCCAGGATGATCAATTTTACCCTGCTGTTTGGGCCGATGGTGTACTGGATGCTGGTTGGAGTTGGCCACGCCGTGGTGTACGCCGAACGGTTGCGGGAAGGCGAACGACAAACCGCCGAACTACAACTGCGAACGTCACAACTTGAAACCGAACTGGCGAATGCACGGTTACTGGCCTTGAAGATGCAGCTTCACCCGCATTTTTTATTCAACACGCTGCACAGTATTGCCGCTCTGGTTCGTGAAAACGATACCCGAGGCGCAATCCGGATGATTGCAGGACTCAGTGATTTACTGCGGTGGGTTCTGGACCGGTCAGAAAATGAACAGGTTCCGCTTCGACAAGAACTTGAATTCCTTGAAAAATACCTTGAAATCGAACAGATACGGTTTCAGGATCGCCTGACCGTGTATAAAAATATTGCGCCTGAAACGCTTGATGCCAGCGTGCCGCACCTGATTTTACAACCGCTGGTCGAAAATGCCGTTCGCCACGGTATTTCAAAGCGAATTGCGGCTTCCCGAATCGAAATCAACACCTGGCGCGAAAAGGGCCGGCTATGTCTGCAAATCAACGACGATGGCCCGGGTCTTCCGCCTGATTTTGCCCAGGCCGAAGCCAGAGGGCTTGGATTGCGAAACGTCCAGGCCCGGCTCAAGGCGTGTTTTGGTTCAGATCACGATTTCGTGGTTGAAACCGTCAAGCGCGGCGGCACCTCCGCACTGATTTCCATTCCATTTCTGTCGGAGCAGAATCGTCCCAGCCATGAGTTTTCCCCATGACACCTGAAGAACCAGCAAAAATTCGAACCCTGCTCATTGACGACGAACCCTTAGCTCGTCGGACCCTTTCGCTCCTGCTCAAAAACGATCCTGAAATCACTATCATTGGTGAATGTTCAAATGGTTTCGAAGCGGTCGAAGCCATTCGAAGAGATTGTCCAGACCTGCTTTTTCTCGACATTCAAATGCCTGAAATGGATGGCTTCGACGTGCTAAAAGCTGCTGGTCCAGACTTTGCCGCAGTCATTGTTTTTGTCACCGCCTATGATCAGTTTGCATTGAAAGCGTTTGAGGCCCAGGCGCTCGATTATGTCTTGAAGCCCTTTGACGATGAACGGTTTGAACAGGCCGTCAAACGCGCCAAATCGCACATCCACCAAAACCGATCAGCCGACATCAACCGGCGGTTGCTTGAGTGGCTGGCCAGTCACCAGGGACCTTCACCATCTTCAAACGAGAAAAACACCTACCTGCAACGCCTTCCAATCAAGAGTGGCGGACGGGTTCATTTTCTGAAAGTGACTGAGATTGAATGGATTGAAGCCTCAGATCAATATGTCCTGCTGCACGTCGCCGGCAAACAGCATTTGCTTCGTGACAGTTTGAATCGGCTCGAAACACAACTTGATCCGGACCGGTTTTTTCGCGTCCATCGGTCAGCGCTTGTCAATTTGGATTTTGTCTGTGAACTCGAACTCAATGAAAACGGAGATGGAACGATTGTCCTCAGCAATCGCACCAGCATTAAACTCAGCCGAAGCCGTCGGGAAAAGTTTGAAGAAGCCCTGGTGCGGCGGTCTTGAAGGCACATCTTTGGAGTGCGGTGACTTGTCACCGCTTTCCACTCCAAAATTTCTTTCTGGCTTACCCTTGATTTCCCTCAACTCACAACACGCAACCAGCAATTCGCTCCATCGGTGCAACCTTCCTGACCGGACAGCCGTGTTGACGCTGGAACCCAGGTCGGAGTCATCCAGCGGCCTGATACCATTTTGGAATGAAACCCTCGCATTATGGAAAGGCTAAAATGTTGAAAATATTGTATTTTCTTCAGCCCTTAGCCCGATACCCTCAGCCCAAATTGGTATGATCCATCCCCACTACAATTCAATGGAGCATTGCTATGACCACCAGTCGCCGAGTTGCAGGAATGGTCTTTCTGCCGATTTTCTTTGTGCTGTTTACCGCCAGTGCCCTGGGACAAGCCCCGACGCTGGATCCCAAATGGAGCGACGCTCCATCACCTCGAATCATTCGGGCCATCATCGAAGACGAAATAATCCATTTGGGCATTCAGGACAAAGTCACGGCAGAAGACCTGAATGTTTTAACCAGACTCAAAGTCAAAGCGGACTCACTTATGGCCAGCGATGAAGAACGCACCCGTGCCTACAAAGAATTATTGACCAAATTGGCCCAATTAACCGGCGCGCCAGCCGGAGTTGAAACCCGCCTTGATCGCACCGTGCAGGCAGCAGTTGGCCTTTCAAAAGGCAGTGTTGTCTTGCCGGGCGAATTTCCCCAGGTTGAAAAACGCGGCTCCGGTCCGGTCCCGGTTATTTTGATTCCCGATATCGGGCTGGATTGGACGGTGTATGAATCGTTGATGAACCGCAATTTAAAAGCCTACACGATGTATGCTTTAACGCTTCCAGGTTCTGCCGGTACGTCACCCTATCCACGTCCCAGGATTCGGAATTTCACCAATACGGATTGGTGGAACGCTGTCGAGCAGGGCATTGTCAACCTGATCAAAAAGGAAAACTTGAGCGATGTGGTTCTGGTTGGCCAGCAAGCCGGTGCCTATGTCGCGATGAAAACCGCCCTTGATCATCCAGACCAGATCAAGGCCGTTGTGAACCTCAATGGACTGTTGTATAGCCCAATGAATTCCCCAGCCGATAAAACCAAAGCGGCAACTTACCAGGAGCGAGCTCAAATCATTAACAGTTCGCCCTCGCTGGCGCTGTGGCCCAACAGTTCCTATAGCCAGTCACTCCAGTTTGCGTCTGGTTTTTCAACCTTTTACTGCCAGAACGAGGCCCGGCAGAAACTCTTGTCTGAAATGATGGCCAAAACCCGGCTTGACGTGATGTACCGATACTTTTACGAGTTGATGACGACCGACCTGTCTGAAGCAGCCCAAAAGCTGACGGTCCCGTTGCTGGTCGTCATCTCTTCTCCAGATGCCAAAATGACGGTTCCAGGTGGATGGAATGCCAATCGTATGCAGTGGGAAAAATTCAAAGCGGAAAACCCCAAACTTCCGCTCACCCTGGTTACTTTTGAAGATACCCGTGCCTACGCCACCGAAGACAGCCCGGAGGATTTGGATCGGGCAATTGGCGAGTTTCTGGCTGGAAAATCAGTTGTTGGAAAAATGAAAGCTGGAGGATAGGCTCAGGGTTCAGGGTCATAAGCGCCAGGATAAGGAAATCCGCGTGCTTTCCCCTGGTATTCAATGGTGCTTTTGTCGGATTTGGGGCTCGTCCTGGCCGTGACCGTGGGCTTCGCACCACGGCTATTACACGACGCCCCTTCGGGCCTAAGAGGGTATATAACCTACCAAAATACCAATAATTCTTTTACTTTGAAGAGTTTATAAAAATGGCCAGGTTTCGTTCATGGCTTAAAAAATGAATGAGAGATGGTACCAGTCACCAATCCAGGATCGTTTAGTGCGGTGACGTGTCACCGCTTTCCGATAAAGCGACTTGTCGCGGTCAACTTCCTATCCGACAAGAGAGTGTCGCGACAAGTCGCCATTTTTCAAAGCTGCAACCAGTTGCAGCACTCCAAAATCACCGATCCAGGTTGTGCCGCTTACTGAATTTTGGATGGGGCACGAAATTGCCCGATCCCCGTTCCCACGCTGTCAGGCGCTCCAATCAAAGTCCAGGATCCGGTCGGGATCAACCTTCCCTGGATGCGGTTGTTGCTGGTGTCGCCGATCACCAACACCTGTCCCCCAGCATACGGTCCAGTCATGAATTGGGTGACGCTGACGCCTTCAGCACGATTGACCTGTCCCAACCCCGAACCGGTCAGCGCCACGGCTGAACTGTTGGCCGTGGTTGGATTGGCATTCTTCCATTGCAGGATCCGATTGTTGCCGGTGTCCGCAACATAGAGATCGCCATTGCCGTCAATGGTGATTCCCTGTGGGGCAATCACCTTGTTGAGCGCCGTTCCGGCGGTGGCAATCGCCACGCCTGAGGTCGCAAGCGTCGTGGTATTGGCGTTGGCAATCCGCAATACCCGGCTGTTACTGGCATCGGTAACAAAGAGCCGGAAGGTCGTATCTATAACCAGTCCCATTGGGCTCCCCACCTGGCCGCTCGCTGTCCCGTGGGAGGCCAGCACCACCGCCAATCCTGGTATTCCACCCGCAAACCGGAGTACCCGTCCGTTGCCCGTATCGGAAACATAGAGGTTACCATCCGAATCCAGCGCCACTCCTTGCGGGGCACTCACCTGGTTGGGCCCAGTGCCGTTGGTGGCAAAATCTGCCCAGGTTGATCCGCTATCGGTTGAAAATTGAATCCGGTTGTTGCCCGTATCGGCTACATAGATCCGGCCACCTGCGTCGTAGGCCACAGCTTCGGGCTGGCGGAATTGACCTGGTCCTGAACCAATTCCTCCCGCCCCAATCGTGAACCAGTCCGTCCCGTCAAATCCCTGAATCCGGTTGTTGGTGGTGTCTGCCACCATCAGTCCGATGGGGTTACATCCGACAAAGGAAATCGTCATCGAGTCAGAGACTCCCGGACAGGCTCCGACCGGATTGTAGGTCAGGGTCACGCTTCCGGCGCTGATTTCCCCAGCGGTCGGCTGATAGCTGGCGTTGGGTGCCATATTGTTGGGGACAAACACCCCACCACCACCGGTCCAGGTGCCGCCGGTGGCGCTTCCTCTCAACACTGCCGCCAATGTCACAGGTGAAGAAAGGCTACTGCAGACGGTTTGGTCAGGTCCGGCATTGACGGTTGCCAGTGGAATGATGGTGACCGTCGCGCTACTGGTCATGGTCGCGTTACATCCACTGGCGGATGCCGTCACGGTGTAGGTTCCAGCAACAGTTTGATTGCCAAACGAAACCGCCGCGCCGGTTCCGGGCACCGGACTTCCGACCGGTGTGGCCCCAACCAGCAATTGATAATTCACTCCGGTTTGGGAACCGGATAGACCAACCGCGACGCCGCTGCCACCCGCACAGAAACTCCCTCCACCGGTGACCGTAAACGCCGTCGGTAACGGAATGACCGTCACCATCGAGCTACCAGTCATGG
>DAOQNB010000452.1:0-5598 GCA_035335845.1 Acidobacteriota bacterium
CTTGGTGCTTGGTGCTTGGTTTTTTGGTTCTTCTTGGAATGTACTGGTTCCTAAGCACCAGGTACCAAGCACTAAGTACTGGCTGACAAGGATGTCAGTTTGATCACAGCCAGTGTGACCGTGGCTTTCGCGGTGAGTTTTTCGTGATGTTCGGTGCCAGTATAAACTTCTGATTCAACCACAATCAGGGTTTTGCCTGGTTTGAGAACAGTGGCTTTGCATCGCAGACGAGTGCCGATGGCTGGCCGCAGCAGGTTGATGAAAAAATTTGCGGTCAAGATCGTTTCGTCTGGACCAATCAGAGTTCCAGCTGCTCCACCAGCCGTGTGATCAGCCATTGTTGACTGAACTCCAGCATGAACAAATGTATCTTGTTGATAGTGCTTTGGTTGAACCAGTAAACTCGTCTCACACCAGCCAGCGCCGCAATCTGTGACTTGAACTCCAAGCTCAGAAATAAAAGGTGCTTTTCCAAAAATATGTTCAAGTTTGCTGCGAAAATCGGGGTTCCTGGGGTGCATGATTTTTTATCTGTATGCAGGTGTAAGGTAAGAAACGATAGCTGTCGCAGTTTCCCTTAAAAAGGCGGAAGGCCGCAAGATATTTCCTTCCTGATGAGGTTCAATCTTATATTAGTTTGTAGTCAGTAGCCAGTAGTCAGTAGTTCACTAAGTTTATTTGATTGAACTATTTGACTATCTCTTATACGAGGATTCCATTGCAAATTGGTATTAAACGCAATGAAGCCAATCACCATTTCCGCACAAGACCCGGAAAGCAAAGTCGCACAGGAACTGCTCAATGAACTCTCTTCCCAACTGGCAGCCATCACGGGTGCCAGCGGCGAGTCATCGTTTGAGGTGACCGATGTTCGTCTACCAGACGCCTGTTTTGTTGTTGCGCAGGATGAAAGCGGCCAGCCGCTTGGGTGTGGCGGATTTCGACCAGTTAAGGCAGGGATTGCAGAAATCAAACGGATGTATGCCCGTGCTGGCTCACAGGGTGTGGGAGCAGCCATTCTGGCATTTCTTGAAACCGAAGCGGTTTGCCTTGGGTACCACACGCTCTGGCTGGAAACCCGGCGCGTGAATGAACGGGCCATTCGCTTCTATGAAAAGCACGGGTACCGCCAGCGCCCAAACTATGGGAAATATGTGGGAAAGCCAGAAGCCGTTTGCTTTGAAAAACAACTTAACTCAGTTTGTAGCCAGTAGTCAGTAGTCAGTAATTCGCTAAGCTCAGTTGATTGAATTATTTGACCGTCTTCAAATACGAGCAGTGCAAGATTGTAGCAGCTCTTGTTTCAGAAAGGATTAACCTTGACACCCCCTCTAATTGACGATGAATTGATCAACTATATATTTAACTGGTACTTCAACTTGATGACAATCCAGGAAAAAGCGGCGTACAAATCAATCATGGCTGAAATGAAAGCCAAAAATATTGAAGGAACACGCCAGGCGGCAATGCTCAGAAGAAACTGGATTTCATCGGATCCAATCGTCAAACAACTTCTTGTCAATGGGCCTGATGCCTTCAAATTGTGTGTTGTGCAGCGGCTGCTCCAGGAGTATCCAAAAGAAATCTTCCTCAATTGCTGCCCAAAATGTCAGGCACTTGCCCGAACACCTCAGGCCCAACAATGCCCAAAATGTTTTTTTGATTGGCATGATGATCGCTCAAAGGAAATTCAAGTTTCCAGTGATTGAATTTTTGATCATCCCAGATGCAAACCCGAAATTGATATAACTTCGAAAACCTCGAACCCCGACAAGATGACCAACTGACAAGGTGACAAGGTGATTTCTTTCATCCCTCATCCCTCATCCCTCATCCCTTCAGAATCCCCGAACCCCTACCTCAGCAACCCTTTGACCCGGGCTTCGCGAAGCCAGTTGGGATATTCGGTCATCAGAAGTTTATACAGATCGTCGTCGCTGATTTTCTCCGGGTCTGAGACACAGAAGAAATCCGCATTATCAATGTAGCGCCGGTCCAGGTTATCGAGGTTTTCCAGGAATTCAAACATTGAATCTCCGGTTCCGCCCCGGCTGTACATTTCCTTCAGATCTTCATCAATCGCCATAAACTGCCAGAAGATCGGCTCATACGAAGCCGCCCGAATCTGGTCTTCGGTATCACGTTCATCTTCGGTGTCACCATCGGTCAAAAACATCACATACACCGGCAGGTCAGCCGACACCGGCTTGTTTCGAGGTCGGGTGAGCGCGTCAGGAAAGTAAAAGCTGCGCAACACCCGAATGACTTTGCCATAAGACGTTCCCCCCTCAAGCGGATAAGTTTGTCGAAACCGTGGAACAAAGCCTTCATAGTTTGCCAGCGTCATGTTTCCGGCTTGATGGGCCTTTTCGCCAAACAGGAAAATATCAATCGCGCCGTCGTCATCAAAATGGCAGCCCAGCGCCAGAATCCGTTCGGCAAATTTCTGGACTTTGCCGGATGAGTAGAGTTTGTACATTGAGCCCGAAATATCGAGACAGAGCGCCACGCGTGCCTGATGATCCTGTAACCCGGCTTTTTCAAGCGAGACCGCCGCCTTTTTGACCAGTGAAACCAGCTTGGGCGCTTCTTTTTCAACCCGTTTTTCGAGATTGACCTTGCGGAGATTGACGGCGGGTGCAGGTTGGGGCGGTGGAGCTGGAGCCGCGGGTGGCGGTGCTGTGGCTGGGGCGGCATCTGAGGCTTCTTCACCGCCAAAATGTTTGAGCAAGGCACTGAGTCCGCCATTAAATCCTTGTCCCACGGCACCAAACCGCCAGACATCTTTCAAATACAATTCACCCAAAATCACCGCCTTTTCCTGGGCAAAATCGGCGCCGGAAAAGCTAAACCGCGCCACTTCAGTGCCACTGGCTGAGATTCGTAGATAGCCGCTCGTCAGGTGTGACATTACACCGGCACTATCAATGGTTGCGGTAAACACTAGCTTTTGAACCGATTGTGGAAGCCGGCTCAGGTCAACCGCAAAGCGTTCGGCATCACCTCCCTGAGCACCAAGCAGCCGAAGCCCACCACAGGGTGAGGTTTTCTGATTATAGAAAATCATGTAGCGCTCATCAGAAAGTTTCTCCTGCCCATCAACACCAAAGCACGTTACATCAACAACTTGCGGTGCAGCAAATGTGAGCGCCACACCGACTTCGATTGATTGAAGCGGCGTGACATCTGACAACTTGAATTTTTGACCTCTGGAAACTGGCTTCATACTTATTCCCAAATATATAAGGGCCTGTCAGTACCACCTGCGTGAGCGGGTGGGAGCGGGCGACGGACGACTGACTCCAAAATGGTATTATTTCTTCGAAACCGAAACTGATGCCGGTGAACTGGAGGTTGCAGGTGTGCTTCCTTCCAGGTTTGATTGGGGGGCGTGATAGGACTCAACAGGTACAGTGAGCCCATATTTCAATAAACACCAGAGGGCCTGAACTCCGTCCTTCCAGCCAATTTTTTTCCCTTCTTCATAGGTTCGACCATGATAGCTGATTCCGACTTCATACACTCTCAAACGACGGCGGGCGACTTTAATCGTAATTTCCGGTTCAAATCCAAATCGGGTTTGTTCAAGCTGAAATGACTGGATAACCTCACGGCGAAAGGCTTTATAGCAGGTTTCCATATCTGTCAGATTCAGATCGGAAATCATGTTTGAGAGTAAAGTCAAAAATTTGTTCCCAACTGAATGCCAGAAAAACAACACCCGGCGCACATCACCGCCTAAAAATCGAGAGCCATAGACCACATCAGCTTCGCCTTCGATGAGCGGTGCCAGCACTTTATGGTAATCCTCAGGGTTATATTCCAGGTCCGCATCCTGAACAATCACAAAATCGCCGGTTGCCTGTCGAAATCCTTCGTGCAGCGCCGCCCCTTTTCCACAATTTTTTGGCTGAAGAAACACCCGGATATTGGGATATTCGCGGGTTAATTGAGCCAGCAAATCACGCGTGCCATCGGTTGAACCATCATCAACACATACCAGTTCTTTTTCGAGCGGAATGTTTACGGCCTGTACCCGCTCGATAAGCAACCGCAATGTTTTGATTTCATTGTAGATAGGAATGACAATTGAGAGGCGTTTTTGCATAGGAGGATCAGATACGAGGAAAGAAGTTTTAGAGTGCGGCGGCTTGATGGCGCTCTGTGAAAGCGGCGTCAAGCCGCCGCACTCCAAAAGTTTTATCAGGCGGTGCGTGAAATCGCCTGTTGCGATTCACCGGATTTTTCAGCCAGAGCAGCCTGAGCGGCTGCCAGACGGGCAATCGGCACCCGGTAGGGCGAGCAACTGACGTAATTCATCCCGACCCGGTGGCAGAAATTGACGCTTGACGGTTCGCCGCCATGTTCGCCGCAAATCCCGATCTTGATCCCAGGACGGGCGTTGCGGCCTTTTTTGACACCAATTTCAACCAGTTGGCCAACCCCTTCCTGGTCAAGCACCTGGAACGGATCGTCTTTGAGAATCTTGTTTTCGACATAGAACGGCAGAAACGTTCCGGAATCGTCGCGCGACAACCCAAACGTCGTCTGCGTCAGGTCGTTGGTCCCAAAGCTAAAGAATTCAGCAGCCGTGGCAATCCTGTCAGCCGTGAGCGCCGCCCGTGGCAGTTCGATCATGGTGCCGACCAGGTAGTCAAATTTTTCACCAGTCGCATCCATCACTTCGTTCGCCACTCGACGGACAATGTGTTCCTGGCGGACAAATTCCTGGACATCGCCAACCAGTGGAATCATAACTTCCGGCAAGACTTTGACATCGTGTTGTTGCACGTGTGCGGCGGCTTCAAAAATGGCCCGGGCCTGCATTTCCGTGATTTCCGGATAGACAAGTCCGAGTCGGCAGCCACGGTGACCAAGCATCGGGTTGGCTTCGCGGAGCGCTTCGATTTTGGCTTCGACCACTTTCGGCGTCAGGCCAACTTTTTTGGCCAGCAGTTTCATATCTTCCACCGAATGCGGCAGGAATTCATGCAACGGCGGATCCAGCAAGCGGATTGTGACCGGTAACCCATTCATCGCAGTGAAGATACCAATGAAATCTTCCCGTTGCATCGGCAGCAGCGCCGCCAGTGCCCCCAGGAAAAGCTGTTTGGGTTTGACGATTTTCTTGTCGAGTTTGGCTTGTTGTTTCTTGAGTTCAGCCAGTTTCTCTTTTCCGCCACCGGCTTTGGCCGTTTCCTTGGCAATTTCCTGATGGATCAGCGACCGTTCAGATTCAAGCCGCTTGTACTCTGAAGCCACCATAATCATTTGCCGGACCATATCAATGCGGTTGCCTTCAAAGAACATATGTTCGGTGCGGCACAACCCGATTCCTTCAGCCCCGAATCCACGTGCCACGTGTGAATCGTGCGGTGTGTCGGCATTGGTTCGGACATTGAGTGTTCGGAATTCATCGGCCCAGCTCATAAACTCGCGGAAATCGCCGGTGATTTCAGGTTCAATCAACGGGACCTGGCCTTCGATCACGCGCCCGGTTGAACCATCGAGCGTGATGTACTCCCCTTCTTTGATCACACGGTCACCAACTTTAAACTGCCGGGCGTCATAATCAATTTCGAGGCTTCCGCAACCGGC
>DAOQNB010000453.1:0-5596 GCA_035335845.1 Acidobacteriota bacterium
AATTTTGATAGGGAACTATGCCGATTTACTCTGGAACCTGGGACGAACTGAAGAAGCCAGAACGCTGGAAGGAAAAGTCGCCGACACCGGGTAGAATCCTGTTGAGCAAAATCAGAAAATACCCTACTTTGCACCTCACACTTGCCCCGATATCTTCAGCAGCCTCAAATTTCAATCCATCCACCATGAGTTCCCCATCACACACTGCGGCCCAGGCCATTTTTGTGGGTTTTGAAACCTATCAGACAACCTTTCACACCATCACGCTGCGTGCCCAGACACGTTTTGAGCAACGGGACTGGCTTGGAATGCAAAGCGATGCCGTTGAACGCCTCAACCTCTATAAAGCCACAGTTGACCAGGTGGTGGCCAATGTCCGGGCGGTTTTAGGCGACGATCTGGAAACCATCAAAACCTGGGAAGAAATGAAAAGTCTGTACTCTCAGTTGATCATCTGTCGCGATGACTGGGAACAGGCAGAAACCTACTTTAACTCAATCACCCGGCGAATTTTTGCCACCGTTGGTGTGAATCAGCGGATTGAATTTGTTGATACCGATTACTCAATCCCGCCAAATCTGCCGAAACATTCAGTTTATCGGCGGTATCCGTTCCAAGCCGACCGCACGCAACTCGTCGAATTGATTTTGAAGGACGTTCCCTTTGCCACGCCGTTTGAAGACCTCCACCGGGATGCCCAACTGGTCTCAAATCAGTTGGAGCGGCATCTCAAAGCAATTCACGCCTGGCCCTTTGTCGAACAAGCTGAAGTTGTATCCGCCGTGTTTTATCGCGGTCAGGAAGCCTATCTGGTCGGACGGCTCCGGTGTGGTGCCAATCTGGTGCCGCTGGTTCTGGTCCTGATCAATACTCCGGCGGGTGTGGTGGTTGATGCCGTACTTTTTGAAGAAAATGACGTCAGTATGGTCTTTAGCTTTACCCGGTCATATTTTCACGTCGAAGTAGATCGCCCCTATGATCTGGTGGCATTTTTAAAATCCATCCTCCCGCGCAAACCCAAAGCCGAACTCTATAACGCCATTGGATATAACAAGCATGGGAAAACCGTGCTCTATCGGGACCTGCTCCATCATCTGGCCCATAGCAAGGAAAATTTTGAAATTGCTCGTGGCGAACGGGGCATGGTCATGATTGTCTTTACCCTGCCGCACTATGATCTGGTGTTTAAGATCATCAAAGACCAGTTTACCTATCCGAAAACCGCCACTCGCCAGGAAGTGATCTCCAAATACCAGCTTGTCTCAAAACATGACCGGGCCGGACGCCTGATTGATGCCCAGGAATATGAATTTCTTGAACTGGAGCGGCGCCGCTTTTCAAGCGAATTACTGGATGAACTCCTCAACGTAGCCGGCCAAACGGTCAAAGTTGAAGATGATTGGGTCATCATCAAACACGTCTTTCTGGAGCGCCGGGTAACGCCATTGAATATATTTTTACGTGAAGCCAAACCAGCCCAGGCAGAAGCGGCGGTGATTGATTACGGCAATTCAATCAAAGATTTGATTTCAACCAATATCTTTCCGGGCGATATCCTGCTGAAGAACTTTGGCGTTACTCGCCACGGACGGGTGGTTTTTTATGATTATGATGAATTGTGCCTTTTGACCGACTGTATTTTTCGAAAGATTCCGCGTGGCCGATCTTATGAAGACGATATTTCATCTGACCCGTGGTTTAGCGTCGGCGAAAACGATATTTTTCCCGAGGAATTCCAAAACTTCCTGCAGTTGACCGGAAAGCAGCGCGACGTCTTTCTTCACCTCCACGGCGACCTGTTTCAAGTCAAATTCTGGCGATCTATTCAGGATCGGTTGCGGGCTGGCGAGGTCATTCGAATCTTGCCGTACCTGCCGGAGAAAAGCCTGGGGGAAATGATGTGAGTAACCGAACGAGCGAGTAGACGAGTAAAGCATCGCACCAGAGCAAGTCCCCATAAAAAAGGGATGAACAAAGATCTGATGCCCTACCGCCCGGAGGGCGATGGAGAGTAGCCGGTGGTCGCGCGGCTTTGGGCGCTACCACCGGATCACCGCCCCATCCCGCTTCGCGCCCGGATGGGCGCTGGAAATTCAGTCGGGTTTTTCTCCGGCTGGATTCCGATCCTGACCGACCAGTTTGGTTCCAGCGCCCATCCGGGCGAAAACCGGGTTGATTCGATCAAGGAACCGAATTCCATCCCTCATTTATGGGGAGTTGTACTTAGCGACTCACGCTCACTGCAATTCACCTTCCAGCCTGGCTGAAAGTGTGATTTCGGCATTAAACAGTTTTGAAACCGGGCAGTTGGCTTTGGCCTGGGCGGCAAGAGCCTGATAGGTTTCGTCATCAATTCCAGGCACGGCGCCGACTAAGTCCAGATGAACTTTGGTAATGGTAAACCCGCCTTCCTGTCGTTCCATCGTCAGGGTCGCATTGGTTGAAAGGGTGCCAGGTGTAAACCCTTTCATCGTCAACATCAAGGAAAATGCCATGGTGAAGCACCCGGCGTGGGCCGCTGCGAGCAATTCTTCAGGGTTGGTGCCGGAGCCATCTTCAAACCGGCTGGTGAATGAATAGGGGGTATCGTTGAGTGTTCCGCTTGGAGTGGAAACAGTACCACTGCCTTCTTTAATCGTACCTGACCAACGAGCTGAACCTTTGCGAATCATGTGAAAAACTCCTGTTGAAGGGATTAAATATTGAACTATTTGGAAACTTGTCTCCAAAAGACTGGCACACCTTAGAAAGAATGTGGTTGTCAGGTCAATCTGAACCGGAAACTTTCTGAGAATCTCACTCTAAAACCAGCTTTTCCTCAATTCTTGAAAGAATCAGTCGCGCCATCGCCAGATTGGATTTTTTTCGATTGAGGACCAAATACAGGAATAACTGCGGATAGCGTTTGACCAACCGCACCACGTGATACTGGTTTTTGAGTGTATATAAGATATCTTCCAGACCATCGTTGATGGCCAGATACTGAATCGTCAATTGTTTAGCTTTGACCAGCTCAATGTTTCCGGCAATCGCAAATTCAATTTTTGAAAGCGGAAATATGGGGGAATCAATCCCAGAGGTGCCAAGGCAGATTCGAGCATTCCAATCACACAGTGCAACGGCCAGCGCCCCTTCAATCCCCATAAGCTCGCCGAGCGTCTGGGTGACTGATGGAAGGTCCTCATCTGATTTTAAAACTCGATTGGGGTAACCTGGATCAGAAGTGAACAGAATCGGAAGCTCCCGATCATGCTGATACAGCGCATCCAGATTTGATCCGACAGGTAAATCAGATCTGGCCATCAACGGATCGAACACAGGTGCTGGGTGCGATGAGGATAAGGAGGCTGGTAGCTCAGCTTTGGCTGGTGGATTGGGCTCCAGGCCATAATTGAGTTCATCAAGCATTCGCATCGCCTCCAGCAAAATATTAGAGAGCGAATTTTGGATGATTTTGGTCCCCCGCCGGCAAAAGCGATTGATCTGAATTTCCGGCTCAACCCATTGCAAAATTTCAAAAATGGCTTCTTCTCCGCGCAGGGTGCTGGTTTCGGCATCAATCAGACTCCCTTCCAAAAAGTACAGATAGGCGACCCTTCGCTCTGAAGAGACCCGCAACGTAAACGTTTTCTGCTCCATTTCAATCAGTTGCAGAAATGAGGGCAGGCTCACGCCAGAGATTTTCCCTTTGTTCTGAGCATCCAGTTCATTGAGAATGCGATCAGCCAGAACGTGGAGTTCGATTGGTTTCTCCAGGTAAGGAAAAGCTCCAATGTCCCGGATTTGTTCTTCAATTTCGAACGTGCCAAACGCCGTCATAACAATGGCTGGGATCCTGGGATATTCACCGACGAGATGAGCCAACAGATCAAAGCCATCCATTTCCGGCATTTTTAAATCAGTGACCACCAGATCAATCTTGTTCTGATACAAAACCGCCACGGCTTCAAGCCCATTCCTGGCCAGGTGGACGGTAAATTCCGATTGTAACGGCGCCAGGCCCTCCGAAAGACTTAATAAAAAAGATTGTTCATCATCAACAATGAGTACATGTTTCATAGGAGTCCACCCAAGTGTCGAACGGGGTTAGGGGTTCGCATTCGTGTCACCTTGTCCGGGTACTTTCCAGTGCCAGTTCAAGCGAAAGCGTCACCTGGGTACCAGCCTGGGCAAGGCTTTCAATGTGAATGGTTCCACGCATATTGACCAGCATTTTTTTGACAATCACCAGCCCCAGACCGGTACCATGGGGTTTGGATGTATTAAATGGCTTAAATAAATGTTCCATCTGTTTTGAGGTGATCCCGATTCCATTGTCACACACGGCAATCAAAACCTGGTTTCCAGCCACCCTGACCTGAACGTCAATCACCGGATTCGGAAGGCCAGCCAGTGCATCTGCCGCATTGGAAAAGAGATTTAAGAAAACCTGTTGCAAGGCCCTCGGATCAGCCAAAACAGCAATCGGATCATCTGGCAAGTAAATCTCGATTTGAATATTTCGTTTGGCAAAATCTTCTTCAACCAGTTGCAGAAACTTTTCCAAAAATGAATGAATGACAACCGGTTTCAGCCTTGGTTTTTCGTGGAGGCTAAAGGTTTTCAGGGACTGGAGTAAATATTCGACCCGGCCAATTTCCGAAAAAGAACGCCTCAGATATTTATCTAAATCTGACCTGGGCGCCAGCTCTAAATTTTGTTGCAAAACGGTCAAGGCAACCTTGATTGAATTGATCGGGTTCCCCAACTCATGGCGGATTCCAGAAAAGATAAACCCCACGTTGTCCATCATATTGACAGCTTCAGCGATTGATTCAAGCCGGTTCTTTTCAGTTACATCCCGAAAGACCGCTACAAAGTTGATCGTTTCACCCGCTTTGTTTTTGATCGGTGAAACCGAAATATCTTCGTCATACACTGAACCGTCCTGACGTGGAGCTGAGTATTGGCCCTGCCATCCAGAGTCAACCGGGCCTCCGTGAAAAACTTCGCGCGCCAGTACCTGCCGATGAAACGTCATCAGTTGACACCCCACGGCGTCGGCTCGACGATACCCGGTCGTTTTTTCAAAGGCCGGATTGGCATACACAATCGTTCCGGCAGTATCGGTTAACACAATCGCATCTGCCGCCTGTTCAATGGCGGCATTGAGACGCAGCAAGTCAGCCTCAACCTGTTTCCGAGACGTAATGTTTTTGACGATGTGGACCCAGCCCAACCCAAAACCTCGTTCAGCCGAAATTTGATAATTGGTAATCTCAAACCATCCTTCGCGGTTGGTAAATTGAACTTCAGCGATTGGAAGGCGGAGTGGATGCCAGGTATTGAGTGGGACCTCGGGGTGGAGTTCAATCTGGAGAGCAGAAAATAGCTCAAACAGATTTTCCCCAACCATGTCCTGAACGTGCCGATAGAAAAAACTGGCAGCCGCGTAATTACATCGGCGGAGGCGGTGGGAATCGTCTTCGAGCAAAATCAAGTCAGAAACCGTATCAACCGTCGCCACCCATTCCATTTCAGCCTGTTTGATCAGTGCCTGGGTGCGTTCTCGTTCACTGAGATCTTCGACCACCACCACGGTACTGCCCGCACTGGG
>DAOQNB010000454.1:0-5590 GCA_035335845.1 Acidobacteriota bacterium
TACACGACGTCACGTTACAGCCATTTATCCAGCCGTGTAAGTCAGCGAAAAAGAGTTCAGATCCAACAACCGATCCAGGAGAGGCAATTCAAAAATCTGAACTCAGATGATCTTATCCAGGGCAAGCTCTGTGCCAGATCTTTTTCATCCTGCGTTATCTTTGTGAAGACCAGCTATAAGTTTTTTATATAAGTAATTTACACTTCTATGACTGGTTGATTGAATGAGATTTTTCGCTAATTTTCCACTTTTAGGTTAAAGTTTCTTTGCTTTTGGTTACAATGTACCTTCAAGTCACTGGTTTGAATTAAATTCGAATTCAATTTAATTCAAAAAATTTAATTTTAATTTAGAATTATTTTTTTTACTTTAGTTCCCATTGGGAAGCTGGTGCTCACCTGAATTGGGGAGACCAGATATCCAGTGGGTGTCTCCCCCCTCCCTATGCCTCCAAAAGTTGTGGTAATTGCCGGTCCCCTGCGCGGGGCTACCTATGAGTTGAGTTCACCGGAACTCCTGATTGGTCGGAGTTCAGCCTGTGGCATTGCTGTTTCAGATCCGTTACTTTCGCGCCATCATGCCTGCCTGGCCAATAAAGAAGGCCAAATCTGGCTCATTGACCTCAACAGTCGAAATGGTGTGTTTGTCAATGGTCTCCCCATTCAAAAACGACTGTTGAAAAACGGGGACCACGTTGTGATGGGCCGCTCATTTATGGTGTATCTCAATGAGGAAGAGTCACCGGATCTGGATGAAAAGGGTGAAGAAGCCTCGCTCAATGCGACCCAAAGCCGAACGCGAACTGAAACGAAAGAAGACCTTTTTCCGCAGATTATCGCTACGGCCCTGGAACTGGTACCCGCCGACCGCGCTGCTTTGTTTTTAGCCAGTGACGAACGCGGATTCCTCCAATTTGCCTGCTCCTGGGATCGCCGACAAAGTTCACCCACACCGTTTGAAGTAGACCCAAAAATTATTCATCAGGCCTTTCACGAAGCCAAACCAGTGGTGCACAATCAACTGGCGAGCGCTGGAATCATGCTTGGGAATGGGCAAATTCTGAACGCGCAATTGTGTGTCCCGTTTGTTTCTCCTAAGCCGATTGGGGTTCTCTACCTTGATACAACAGATGAACTGATTGCCTACTCGCCCCGCGATATCAAGTGTGCCATGGCAGTTGCTGACCTGGCGGCAGTGGCGGTCAAGCGGCTCTGGAAATTTCGGCAAATGGTTGAGGATCAGCGAAAACTGCAAGCCGAACTGGAGACGCCTCGCGGGATGGTCGGCGAGAGTCAGGCAATGCAACAGGTGTATCAATTTGTCAACAAGGTGGCCAAAACCGATTCAACCGTTTTAATTTTGGGTGAAAGCGGGACCGGAAAGGAACTGGTTGCCCGTGAATTGCACGCCAACAGCCCACGTGCAAGCCAGCCATTTGTGGCGGTGAATTGTGCGTCGCTGGGGGAAAATCTGCTTGAAAGTGAACTGTTTTGCCATGAAAAAGGTGCCTTCACGGGGGCGATTTCGACCAAAAAAGGCAAATTTGAAGTGGCGAATGGTGGAACATTGTTTCTGGATGAAATTGGCGAATTACCACTTTCGATCCAGGCACGATTGCTGCGGGCCCTGCAGGAACGACAAATTGATCGGGTCGGTGGCCTTAAACCTATCAAAGTGAACATTCGAATTATTGCTGCAACCAATCGCGACCTTGAACGTCAGGTAAAGCTGGGAGACTTTCGCCAGGACCTGTTTTTTCGGCTCAATGTCCTGTCGGTGACCATGCCGCCGCTGCGTGAGCGCCGTCAGGATATTCCATTGCTGGCAAATTACTTTACTGCCAAATTCAGCCGGGATCTCAATCGAAAAATGGTGGGGGTGACACCCGATGCCCGACGTTACCTGATGAATTATGACTGGCCGGGCAATGTACGCGAACTCCAAAACGCAATTGAACACGCTGTCGTCCTGGGCGGGGCCGACTCAATACTGCCCGAAGATTTACCTGAATCAATCCTTGAAAAAACGCCAGTCCGACTCGAAGAACGATTCCATTATCACGAAGCAGTCACCAGCTTTAAACGCCAACTGGTTCAGGAAGCGATTCTGAAGGCTGATGGGAACTATCTTGTCGTGGCTGAAATGCTTGGGGTTCACCCAAACTATTTGTACCGACTGGTAAAAAACTTGGACCTGAAGCTCCCAAAGACTGATTCAAAAGGCTCATAGTCTGGGACTGGGGTATCGGGCTAAGGGAAATACAATATTTCCAATACGTTAGCTTTTTCAGGATGCGGGGATTTCATTCCAACAAATCGTATAAACTGAGTGAATTACTGATTGCTGACTGCTGACGGATATGACTTCCGTCTGGTTTCAGCAAAAAAACCGGCGGCGTTGGCAACCTGCGTCATAAATAAAAGCAGCGTCAAAACACAGGCCCTGGAGAGTGGAAACCGCGTAAACGGGTAAAACACCAGTTTCAGGTAAAAAATTGGGGGCTCGACTCGGATCCGTTGAAGATTGAGATTGGATCTGAGCCGGTGATACCGAAAGGCGCCGCGCCCATACTGAAAATGTTGTCGCCAAAATTGGGAAAAGGTCAGTTGATGATAATGATAAATAATGACTTCAGGGGCATACACCATTTGAAAACCGTGACGCTCCCACCGATGCGAGACTTCGCGGTCCTCTCCGGCTGACCGAAAAAAGTTCACATCATCAAACCCTTTGATTTCAGTAAATTGCTGGCGTGAAACCACCATGTTATTGGAGGTAAAAAATCTCCCTGAGTGGTGTTGCAGGTGGTAATACTCATACAGGTAGTCCTGGAGCAACTGACTCGTTGTCGAAAAAAGATTGGTCGTCAGGCCATTGACGACATACCCACCGACCATCGCCAAAGGGGTCAGCTTGATCCGTTCTGCAATCGCGTGCAGCCAATCGGGCGCCGGTTTGCAATCATCATCTGTAAAACACAGGTATTGGCCTCGGGCCCGTTCCATTCCGGTATTGCGGGCCCGGGCGGGTCCGCCACGTTTTTGGGTGACACAGGTTAAATTGAGTCTATCGGCAAATTGCAACGCCACCGCTTCAATCGGCGGATCACTTTCATCATCAACCACAATCACCTCAAACTGATCAGATGGGAAATCAAGACGGGTCAGAGATTCCAGGCATTGAGAAAGTTGTTGTGGCCGGGCATGCGTGGCGATAATGATGGAAAATTCCATTTGGAAAACCAAAAAAGAGTACAGTTAGTCGTCAGTCGTCAATAGTCAGTCGTCAGTCGTCGAGTGATGGGATTTGGGATTATCTGTCAAGTGTAATTGATTCTATTTGAGTCAGTTATAAACATTTCTTTCCAAGAAATTCCCTAACCGAAACATCTGGGGTTTGTCTACTGACTTATCAACTACTGACTGATGGACGACTGACTACTGATGGACGACTGACCCATTTCACATAAAGCGATGTCGGTTAAACTCCAGATCCGCCAGAATTGGGTTGGCCTGTCCAGGGCCAAATCCATAGCCAATCATTTCGCCAAACCCATCAACCCACAATAACATCGCCATTGCCGGGAAAACGCTGATCGAAAACTGACTGAGATTTCCAGAGTCTTTCAGAAACCGGCAAATCTTCAAAAAGCGAACCAGCGGAATCAAGGGCGCCAGGATAAAGTAGAGGCCGCGATGAAGTGGCGACATGGTTTTAGTCCGGGCGGCGGCAAACAGACGCCCACCATAAAATCTGAGCGGAATTGAAGCCCCGACCACCGCAAAATTCAAGTGAAGAATCTGAGCTTTCGGCTCAAGATAGAGTTGGAACCCACGTCGATGCAGGTCCCAGTGCAGAATGCTCTCCGCATCCAGAAACCGCTCGAGTTGATCGCCATAGTCAAGCAGCACTTCGCGCTTGTATGAACAATTGTGGCCTGGCAGATGCGACACAGATCTGGCAGTTGGAATGTTAAACCATTCACTATATTCAATCAGAAAGTTGACCCAACTGGTGATCGTTTGGGGATTGGCATTTTTTAACGTTGGGCCAACCGCAGCCCAGGGTTGTCGGTGAGCTTCAATCAGTGCCGTCGCCCAGCCGTGACAGGGAAACACATGATCTTCAACAAAAACAACAACCGGAGCTTTGGCGGCTCGAACCCCTGCGGCTCGACCTTTTGGCGTGGCATCCAGCACACCAACCTCAACAACTTGAACGCTGTGGAAGGCAGTCACATCATCAGGGTTGAGGAGCAACCGCTCGCGTGATGGGGCAACCAGAATCAGTTCAATCTGGTTGCAGACCTCCTGTTTGGTGAGGTGGCGAACAACTTTGCGAATTGACTCAAACGAATCAGGTGTAATCAGAATGGCTGACAACGCAGGAAGAGCAGGCATAACGTTCAATCGGAAGGGAGAGCGACTTCTGAAACCGGAACCATTTGATGGCTTGCTGCCGAAGCTTCAGCCGCAATGATAACCTTCAAACTGGTAAATCCATCTGAGAAGTCGGGAAAATCCGAGGTTTGACGGCGGATTGCTTGAATAAAAAGACTCAGTGCGTGCTGGTATGACGGTTCAAATCCAGGATGAAGCAGTTTTTGCAGAATATACGGCGTGCGACCAATCAGTTGACGGCTTTGTTTTAGCTGCTTAAGTCGGTGCGAATCAAGCCGGGCCTCCCGAAAGTTGATATCAAACGATTGATACCGATCAACTGCCAGTTTTCCATTGCGTCCATACAGTTCAAAGCGATCTTCATCCACGGCACTTTGCGAAAAAAACGATTCAACCGTGAGGCCGTTTTCCAAACCCATCACCAGTGTCGCCGTATCAGCTTCGGCCCGAATGGACCGGACAGTGGCGGAGACCTGCTGAATTTCCTGCTCAAAGAAATACCGAACCAGGTCAACGTGGTGTGATGCCAAATCGAGCAACACGCCGCCGCCAAGCTGCCGGGATTGCCGCCACGCTGGCAAGGGGTGGCTTGAGGTCGAAAAGACGCTTCGGACCTGGACGAGATCTCCAATTTTTCCCAGAGAAAGCAGCTTTTTCAGTTTCTGATAGAGTGGATGAAACCGATAGTTGTATCCAATCATTCCGATGAGACCTGACTGTTTCCAGGCCGCGAGCACCTGCTCTCCTTCTGCCAGGCTGGTTGCGAGCGGTTTTTCAAGGTAGACGTGTTTGCCTTGAGTGAGGGCTTGAATCGTTGCCTGGGCGTGGAGATGCGTTGGTAAACAAATCAACACCGCATCAATTTCAGCCAAAGCCAGGAGTTCACGATAATCGGCAAACGACTTTATGCCAGGGTAGCGAGATTCGACGACAGCACGCTGACCAGCGTCTGATTCCGCCAGGGCCGCCAGTTTCACATTCGGAAGGCGGGCAATATTCGGTAAATGAACCAGTTGGGCGATAGTGCCACACCCGATGAGCCCAAGGTTGATGGTGGATTGAGATGACATATGTGGGTTCGGGGTTTTGGGTTTTGGGTTTTGGGTTTTGGGTTTAGAAAAGACAAAAAGGACAAAAAGGACGAAAAGGACATAAATTCGAAAACCCGGAACCCGGAACCCGGAACCCGG
>DAOQNB010000455.1:0-5587 GCA_035335845.1 Acidobacteriota bacterium
CGTTGTGGTGGTGACGCCATCGGTTTTGGTGATGGATAAATCACCACTACTTACCAGCCCTGATCCTGTGACACTTAAATCGTATGTTCCCTGCCTTAGCGGACTGGTTCCCGTAGCAGGATAAAACGAATCCACGACCAGGAAATAAGTCCCCGCCGCAATATTGGTGACGGTAAATCCTTCGGTGGTATTCGAGCCTCCATTGTCGTCACCAGTGACACAATTTCCGGATGTAATCGTGTTTCCGGTTCCTGCGGGGCAGGTTCGAACCAGGTAAACGCTCACATCCCAGTTAGCACCGGTTGGGTCTACCGAAACAGTGATGGAGTTGGTCGCCCCGACGGTCAAGGTATAAATCTTATCTGGACCAGCTACTTGCGTGTAGGTGTTGCATCCACTCGGTAAGGTATTGATCGTGTTATTTGCCCCAACGGTGGTATCCGAATCATTAAACGGCAGACTGCAAATTCGCGTGCCGGGGCAGTCATCAGTGCCGACCAGGGTGGTAAAGCTCCCGTCCGGACGTCTGGTCGGTTCTGGTTCTGTGGCTGGTTCTGGATCCCACTCAACCTGCCCCGGAATGGGCTCCATCCCTGGTTTGTACCGTAAGACCATCCCCGGTGGTGCCTCCTGCTGGTTTTGACGTGGTTTGGAAGCCCCATTTTTTTCAGCACTGACGGAACGCAGTGCCGGGGTCATTCCAACGCCCAAAAACACCATGATCAGCGTCAACAGGAAAACTTTTTGGAGCAGTTTTCCCCGCTGATTGAATTTACTTTCAGGTCGGTTTCCAGGCTGCGGGCCGGGTAAACCAGTCTGTTGATATCCTGTTTTCATAGCGACTTATCCTCCCAGGTTATTCGACGTGAACTATTTTAACTGCATCAAATGCGTGTGTAATGGTTTATCAAGCTGCGGGGTTACTCTTTTGAAATTCCCAGACGTGAGAAATCAATTGATGGGTAAAACCGGGCCATCCGACGAATCGTCTCTTTCTGGCGATCAGAGAGCAGCGATTCACCGCGTCCGACAATCCCACGATTGAACCGGTTTTTTCGGGTTTCGGTCTCAGTGTGGGCAATCGTTCGCCCAATGATTTCGGGATCCATGTCCAGATTGTGAAAATTGAGCACCCGGCGCACGGTTTGGGGTTTATTGGCGACCAGTTCTTCATAGGTTAGCCACATCAGCGGAAATCGTCGGTCACGCTCAACCTGGACCCAGGAGGCAAAAAACTGGAAGTACCATGGCACCAGATTCTCAATGATCACATCAAGCTGGCCTTCCTGATCAAGTTTTTCAAACTCGCCCCGAAAATAGCTGTTGTAAGACGCTCCATTCCGATAGAAATCAAGCAAACTGGCCACGGCGTCAAACACGTTGCGGATCAACACCACGGGGCGAATCCCATACGCCTGCATGGTCTGAATGCAGGATTCCGAGGCCCGGTTGTGCTGCTGGGTCACAGTATTGGTCTCGGCAAATTGCTGCAAAACCGGAAGATAGATCTCCTGTTCAAACTGCCAGGGGTTATAGACCATAAACAGGTCTTTGAACCCGGTAACATGGCAGAGCACATTTTTGAGAAAGGTCGAACCGCTCTTGGGCAGGCAGGTAATAAAGATGTGCGTGCCGAGTTTTGATTCTTTGAGCGACGTGCCGAAGTCCGAGAGTTTCGCCGGGCTCTTTAAAATTGCCAGCGTGTTGGTCAGGTTGACGTGATAGGTCGGGCAAAATTGCACCGAAATCGCTTTCCGAAAACAGTGGAGCGCGGCAGGAAACTGGTAGGCATCAAAGAAGACGTTCCCCAGGCTGTGAAACATATCCGCAAAGTCCCGCCTCACCTGGTCGTTATCAGAAAACTGACCGCGTAATTCAAGCTCAATGGCTTCGTGAACCAGCGTATTGACCGTTGGAAAATCCTGATTGGCAAGCAATTCTGCAATACACTGTTTGTACGCCACCAGCAGGTTATGCGTCACCATGGCATATCCCGGAAAATGAATCGGGAGGTGATGTAAAACGTTTTTGTACAACTGGACGGCAGTCGCTTTATCACCCGATTGAAGCTCGTGGTTGGCCAGTTCAAGGGCTTGTTGAAACTGGAAGGCGGTGCTGCGCTGTTGTTGTTGAATTGTGGTTTTGAAGTTTTTTCGTTGTTTCACACAAGGGTGCTGTCCTGATACCTCTCTTGCCGGCAGGGATAAAGGGGTCAAGCAGGTAAACAGGGACGTTCTATGGGATATCAAATGCAATCTGTACTCTGTATCTCAGTGGATAGAACCCAGACGACCAACAATCAAAAGCAAGCTGAACGGAGATGCCTGGACGAAAGGCAACAACAGATAAAACTGAGTGGAGAAAGGATCAGTTTGGATTGTATCTCAAGATCAGAGTTTTTGTGTTTTTCAACCATACCTGAATTTTCTTTTTCAGAACAAGAAAAAAAGGAGTCACTTTGCATACAACGTATAAACCCCCTCGAAGAAATCAACTACATCTACATGATTATAAATATCTTATCTATATTTAGTATGATTTTAACTGTTCAATAGTTGTTATAAATATAATATCTCTTTTTTATAATTGTCTGATTGTGGTCATCGCAATAAATATCTTAAAAATAAGACAATTTGTCGAATTCTATCGGTGAAAATAGCCTGATAAACATAGAAAAAGGGATCACTTTGTTCAAAGTGATCCCGGTTCGAATTGTTATTAGGTGTCAACGAGTCTGGAATTAGCGAATCTTACTCGGAGCACGGAATTGGCCCATGCCGCTTCCGACATTGTTTGGTGTACTGACAAGCACAAACGAACCTGGGCCGGTTGGCAAGAAACTGCCTTGGACCCGATTGTTCCCAGTGTCGCTGATAAAGATGGCGACCGAGGTTGGTCCCCCACCAAGGATTTCTCCCGCACCAATGACAACGCCTTCAGGCGCCCGGACCTGACCCAGCGCCGAGCCGGAGCTGCAAATGAGCGTTGCCGCGGTCGAAAGGGTTGATGGCGCATTTGCGGTAAACATGATGATCCGATTGTTGCCAGTATCGGCCACATAGAGGTTTCCGGCATTATCAACCGCCACCCCTTCAGGTGCCCGAACTTGACCAGGGGACAGCGATGAGCCAACTGTCGCAACCAGACTTGCCGTGGGTGAGGCTGTATTGGCATTGGCAAACCGTTGAATTCGATTATTTTGGAACTCGGCCACGTACAAATTGAAATCCAGGTCAATTGCCAGCCCACGCGGACTGTTGACTTTACCAGCCGTCGAACCAGCCGCGGCCAGGATCACGGCATTGCCTGGAACACCGCCATCAAAGCGTAAGACCCGATTGTTTCCGGTATCTGACACATACAAATTCCCTAAATTATCAATTGCCAGACCTTGCGGCGCCCGAACCTGGTTGGCTCCGGATCCAAGTGTGGCAAAGTTTTGCCAGGTGCCACCGCCATTGGTCGTGTACTGAATCCGGTTATTCCCAGTATCAGCGACATAAATTCGTTGGCCAGGGAAGTTTGCCACAATGGCCTCCGGAAGCCGGAACTGTCCATTCCCAGAGCCAACTGTACCCGGCGCTCCAGGAACGACTCCCCACACGAACCCATTTGACATCTGACACCGATTATTTTGAGTGTCAGCTACATAAATCCCGGCACGTTCCACGCCCTCTACGTTGACGTCAAAGGTGCAGGTTGCCGTGTTGTTTGAAGCATCAGTCGCGGTGACAGTGACGATGGTTGTTCCGACGGGGAAGGTTGATCCAGAAGCCGGGTCAGATGTCACCACGACACCCGGACAGTTATCCGAGGCGGTTGGCGTGAAAGTCACTACCGCCCCAGCACTTGAAGAAGCCAAAACGGTAATATTCGTCGGACACGTCACCACTGGTGGTTCGGTATCATTGACTGTCACTGTAAATGAGCAACTCGGCCCTGCCGTTGAAGTAAAGGTCACCATGGTTGATCCAACACTAAAGAACGAGCCTGACGGTGGCACTGCGGTTACGGTTCCACACGATCCGGTTGTGGTCGGATTGCCAAAAGTCACCACGGCGCCGCATTGTCCAGCACTATTGTTGGTCACAATGTTGGATGGACACGTCAAAATACATGGCGTTGCGATCACGTTGGTGTTGTTGTCAGTGGCGCTGTTATTTCCTGGGGTTGGGTCTGTCACCCCAACGGCAGTGGTGGCAGTGGCAGTATTTGTAATCAGACCCAGGGTACTGCCAACCGTAGCTGTTACGGTAAAGGTCGCAGTACCTCCTGACGGGAAAGCGCCGATTGTGGCGTTGATGTTTCCAGTTCCGCTGGCCGGCCCACTGGCACCACCGCCATAGGAGGCAGTCCAGTTAGCTGTTGTAATTTGAGCCGGGAAATTATCGGTTATGATGGTACCCGTTGCATTGCCAGGTCCATTATTCGTCGCAGTGATGGTATAGGTCAGAGTGCCACCCTGGTTGACAGATGTTACACCATCCGTTTTGGTGATGCTCACATCAGCGTTTGAGATCGTCGCAATTGACAACAGGTAGGTTGTCCCAGTAAAAGGATTGACTCGAACATAGTAGGTCCCGGAAGTTCGAGCCTGGAAAAGTAAGGCTTCAGCCGGTGAATTTGGGGTTGTGGCCGTCAAGCTTCCGGCTCCCGAGGTGGTACTGGATGAATTGGTAAAATCATCGGTTTGAACCAACGCATTTCCGGCTGGATCCAAAAGCTTCAACTGAGCATCTGTAGCCAATGTCCCAGTGCGGTCTGGTGAACCATCAAAGCTGACAAAAATCAGATCTCCAGCCGTCACTGGGAATTTATAGAGGTCAACATCGGCGGTCGAACTGAAACTCCCAGAGAAATAATTTCCGGTCTGGACTCCTGCATCGTCAATCGTGTCATTGGCAGCCGCAGTCTCAGCCACTTCAGAGCCCATTGGCCGGGTAACGGCAAAAAGCTGATAAGGCGCTGAAGCCGTACCGGCAGCGTTTTGACTCACCCGGAAAAACTGGCCGGAAGCTGCCGTCAATGGGCGACCTGCAATATTTGGGGCGGAAGCACCAAACATCGTGACGTTGTCGAGATTGTCAAATTCCAGGGTATCGGTGGCATTGGTGATCCGCATATCGAAATTGGTGCTGGCTGAAAAAGCGCCATTGACGATGGCAAAAACCCGTGACCCGACGGCTTGATTTGGAATTGTGTAAAAATCAACGTCGCCGGCAGCCCCAATCTGGCCGGTGATGCCATTCACAAAAGCCGTGGCAGTTCCGGTCGAATCATTGGTCCCGTTCAGGGCACTCGGTGCAAATTCAGGTTCTTTTGAACATTGGGTTACCTGGACAAAGAAGCCGTCTTCATTGGCCCCAGTGTTGTCATCCACAATCAGAAATACCGTTTGCCCGGAAGTTAACGGAACACAGGCGATCTGTTCGTGGGCTGTCGTTCGGTTCGCACCGGCCAGAATCGTTACCAGACCGGCAGTCGGGCAGGTGGGTCCATTCACGAGGTAGGTTACAAGGTTGAGACCAGTCGAAAGAACCTGCCCGTTGGTGACACTAAATGAATAATCCCCTGCCGAAGGCGCCGT
>DAOQNB010000456.1:0-5583 GCA_035335845.1 Acidobacteriota bacterium
GGGGCGAAGGTACGGATGACATTGGCGCGTTCAGCATGAAGCGAACCAGCACTATTCCGCTTGACGCGGCTTTTTTCACCATCAATTCAATTACGACTCAAGAGGGGAAAGTCTTGAAATTTGAGTATGATGGCGGTGATCAGGATGACAATCTGAAGATCACGCTAGATCGGGTGTATCAAGCTGGCGAAGAGACCACTGTCATCATCAATTACCGAACCAACTGGGTCAATCTGACCGACCCGAACAACCTCAGTGGAAGCACCGGCAAAGGGGTTCGCTTCTTTGAACCAACCTCAACTGACCGAACCCGCCCGCGAGAAATCTGGTCAATGGGCGAACCTGAAGGAAATCGTTACTGGTTTCCTGGCTTTGATTCACCCAATGATTTTCGGACCACTGAATTGATAGCGACGGTGGATAAAAAGTTGACGGTTATTTCAAACGGCACGCTGATCGCAACCAGAGACAACCCCGACGGTACACACACGTTCCATTGGAAAACAGACACCCCATATGCCAATCATCTGACCTCTTTTGTCATCGGAGAGTATGTGGATGTCCAGCAAAATGTTGACGGTATTGAGCTCCACACGTTTGGCTATCCGAATGAAACAGAAGCTGTTGCCGCCACGGTGGTTCGCCTGCCTGAGATGGTCAAATTCTATTCTGAAGTAACCGGAGTGAAGTATCCGTACCCACGCTACTCACAAGTTTCAGTTCAGGATATGCCGTGGGGTGTGGGAAATACCATGGTGGCGATCCAAAGCGAAAATATGATTGATGACGCACGGACGCACGCCGACTTTTTCTATCTCTGGGATGGATTAGAAGCTGAAACCCTTGCCTATCAATGGTTTGGCAATTTCCTGACCTGTCGTGACTGGAGCCATATCTGGCTCAATCGAGGCGTTGCGCATTATTTTGATGGCCTGTTTAACGAGCACAAAAACGGACGTGAAGAATATTTGCTCTGGCAGCTCCTCAGTGACCAGAACACCTATCTGAGCGACTGGAATGCCGGCTATCGCCACCCAATTGTCACCCGAAACTATGCCGACACGGCAGGATTTACCTCTGACAATTATGCGTATTCACGCGCTGCCGCTGTGCTGCATATGTTGCGCAAACAGTTGGGAGAAGAAAAATGGCGAAAGGCCATCAACCACTATCTGAAATCAAATGCCAACCAGCCAGTCACCACCGAAGATTTCCGCAAAGCAGTCGAAGAAACCTGTGGCCAGCCGCTGGACTGGTTTTTTGATCAGTGGCTGTACAAGATGGGGCATCCGATGTTTGAAATCACCAAAACCTACGACGACGCCAAACAACAACTGGTGCTTTCAGTCCGACAGACACAAAAAATTGACCCGCAGGATCCATATCCACAGGTTGAGTTTTTTGAAGGCACGGTGGAAATCGAAATAGATGGACGTATCGAACCGGTCTGGCTGGAACCCAAAGCCGAGAACGTCTTTTCTTTTGCTGCGTCAGCACCGCCGAAACTCGTCAATTTTGATTATGAAAGCACCTGGATTAAAGAGATCAAGTTTGAAAAATCGCTTGACGAATTGCTCTATCAATTGCAGCACGATACCGATGTTCTCGGCAAACGGTGGGCAATGAGCGAACTGGTCACCCGTGCGACCAGCCCAACGACTTCGGCTGAAGCGAAAATGAGAATTTACACCGGGCTGCGAGCGACGATTCAGAGCACTTCCTACTGGCGGTTGCGACTGGTAGCACTGGTGCAGCTCCAAAATTTGCTGGCACCGGCAACCAGCACGGCACCTGCGAGGCTTGATAATGAAACCATCACCATGCTGCTCAAGGTCATCCACACTGAAACGGCCTGGAATCGTGCCGCCGCCATCACCTTTCTCGGTCTGACCCAGGATCCAAAGCACGCCGACATCTATCTGAATGCCCTCACTGACGTCAGTGACCGGGTTATCAGTGCCGCGGCGACAGCGCTTGGCAGAAGTAAAAGCCCCAGAGCCTTTGAAGCGCTCGCCAGACTGGTCAACAAACCATCGTGGAAAAACCAGAGCCTGATGAGTGCCCTAACCGGCCTTAAACAACTTGGTGACCCACGCGGCTTTGAGATTGCGTTCAAAGCGCTGGCTGATCCGAATTTACTCCGGTGGAGGCTTCCGACGCCTCCGGTTTGGGATTATCGAATCATCGCGGCAGACACCATTGCCGCGCTGGGCAAAAGCGAAGCCGCCTTTCCCCTGATTTTTGAGCGCTTCAAAAAATCAGTAGACGAAAATGATCTCAATGGCATGTTCAATAATGTTTTGCTCCTGATCAAACTCGCGGATCCACGTGGTCAGCAGGCGTTTGAATTGCTCAAGGTAAAATTCAAGGATAATCCGGATGCCCTGACTACGGTTCGCAGCTATGAAGCCCAGTTCACCGAAACCCTAGCCCTGAAGAAACCATAAGTCCATCAATTCCAGCTATTTCCCTTTCTTTGACCTGGTTGAGAAAAGTCAAGCTTCGCTCGGATGAGCAAAAGTTCCCCCCCCGGCGGTTGTGCTGTATTGAGCACAACCGCCGGTTTATCGTTGTGACCCTGACAGGAATGGAAAATTATGCCGTTTTGCTCCGCGAAATGGGGCGTAAGACGGAGGCAGAAACAATTGAGGCTGAAATCAGGATTATTCGAGGACAAGCAACCCATTGAAAAAATTGAATTTTCAGCCATATCTGGAACAAAATACCAACCAACCAATCTATCTTTTTGGAGTGCGCCACCCTGTCGCTGCTTTCATCCCGGTAACCTGTTACCACACAACTCAAGTCAACCGGCAACAAGCTGCCCAATACCAAAGCTGTGACAAGTCACAGCACTCCAAATTCTTTCGAAACTGCCTTTTTCCGAACTCACCCAAAAAACATCTTGACACGTGCATAAAATTGCATAAAATCTGCATAAATATGAAAAAACCTCAAGACAAGACAGAACGTCAACGCTTGATTTTGACAACTATCACTGAACACCGCATCGCGACCCAGACGGAGCTTCGCGATGCCCTGCGCGAATACGGCATTGCCTGCGACCAGGCGACAGTCTCCCGCGATATTCGGGAACTGGGACTGGTCAGGGTCGCGGATGCAGACGGAAACACCTTTTATGCATCGCTCGAAACTGCTGCCCCAAAACGCTCAGGACGTATCGAGATTCTGCGCCAGTTCCTGCGGAGCGTTCAGTGGTCTGGAAATCTTCTGGTGATTCATACCGATTCAGCCAATGCGCACCCGGTCGCGGAGGCACTTGATACGCTTGGATTTACCGAGATCCTGGGCACCGTCGCCGGAGACAACACCATCATCGCGGTGGTGAAGGAAGGCACGAATGCTCAGGCGCTCGCCGAACGAATTTTGAAAGAGGCAGGGAAACTGTAGTGGAAAAGATTGTACTTGCTTACAGTGGGGGACTTGATACGAGCGTCATTTTGACGTGGCTCAAGGAAACCTACAACGTGCCGGTCGTCGCCTATGTCGGCGATGTCGGTCAAGATGAAGATTTAGCCGCTGTCGAAGCCAAAGCCTACCGGACCGGCGCGGAATCGGTCGTCGTGCTCGATCTCAAAGATGAGTTCGTCGCCGAATATGTCTTTCCGGCCATTCAGGCAAATGCCGTCTATGAAGGCCAGTACCTGATGGGCACGTCGCTGGCGCGCCCGGTGATTGCCAAAGGAATGGTGCAGGCCGCGCTCAACAGCAAAGCATCCGCCATTGCCCACGGCGCCACCGGCAAAGGCAACGATCAGGTTCGGTTTGAACTGACGGTCAAAGCCCTGGCGCCACAGTTGCAAATTATTGCACCGTGGCGCGACTGGTCATTTGTGGGCCGCAAGGATTTGCTGGCTTACGCAGCACAAAAAGGCATTCCGGTGCCGGTGACGGCGGAAAAACCCTACTCGATGGACGCCAACCTGATGCACATCAGCTATGAAGGCGGTATCCTCGAAGACCCCTGGGCTGAGCCTCCGGCAGATATGTTCCTCTGGACCAAATCGCCCGAACAGGCCCCGAACAAAGCTGAAACGGTCGAAATCGAATTTCACAAAGGCATTCCAGTCGCGATCAATGGTGAAGGCTACGGCCCGGCCAAATTGCTGAAAGTTGCCAACGACATTGCCGCGCTCCACGGCGTTGGCCGCGTGGATCTGGTCGAAAACCGCTTCATCGGGATCAAATCACGCGGCGTGTATGAAACTCCGGGCGCTACGATGCTGATGCAGGCCCATCGGGCAATTGAATCGCTCACGCTGGATCGCGAAGTCGCGCACTTCAAAGATGCGCTGGTGCCGAAGTTTGCCGAACTGGTCTATAACGGATTCTGGTTTTCACCGGAAATGGAACTGTTACTTTCCACCATTACCAAAACCCAGGAAAGTGTGACGGGCGTTGTCCGGCTCAAGCTGTACAAAGGAAATGTGACCGTGACAGGTCGCAAGTCGCCCTATTCGCTCTATAACCCCGAAGTCGCCAGTTTTGAAAGCAAGTTTGTCGTGAATCCGAAAGATTCCGGCGGCTTTATCAACATCAATGGATTGCGCTTGACGACGTGGGCTTCGCGCCGACGATAATTTAGTTTCCCTTCGTCCCAGGTCGGTGCTGTGAGTGTGTCAGCATTTGGACCTGGGATATTTCTTTCTGCTCCGGGTTCCGGGTTCCGGGTTCCGGGTTTGAGGAAACCAAACCCGCTCGCTGACAAAGTCGGTACAAACTTTACCTCATTTGGACGCGACCTGAGTAAACAAATCATCCTTAAAATACCGGAACCCGGAACCCGGAACCCGGAACCCTAAAATCATGACCGAACAAGTACTCCGTGGGGCATTTGACAAGCCCATTGACGAATTGATTTTGCAGTTTGTGGCTTCGATTGAGTGCGATAAAGCACTGATCGAAGTGGACATCACTGGTTCGCTCGCTCACGTCTGGATGCTCGAAAAAACTGGTGTTCTTTCGACGGAACAGGCCGTGAAAATCCGCAACGGGCTGCTTCAAATTCTTGATGAAGGCATTGAACTCAAGCTTGAGCACGAAGATGTCCACATGAACATTGAAAAGCGGCTTCAGGAGTTGATTGGCGATGATGCAAAATTGCTCCACACGGCGCGCAGCCGCAACGATCAGGTGGCGTTGGATTTGCGGCTCTTCGTCGCCCAGGCGCAAACCGATCTGATTTCTGGCTTGAAAGCACTGTGTCAGGCGCTGGTGGCCCAGGCGCGGAAGCACCACGACGTCATCATGCCAGGGTACACGCATTTGCAAAGAGCCCAGCCAGTATTGCTCGCGCACGTGCTGCTGTCATTTGCCGAAGGGTTGACGCGTGACATCACCCGGCTGCAGCCCAATTTGATTTCGCCGCTGGGCGCCGGGGCACTGGCGGGAACAGCGATCCCGATCAATCCTGGAATTAGCGCGCAACTGCTTGGCGCCAAAGGACATTTCGCCAATTCAATTGATGCAGTTTCAGACCGTGATTTCGCGGTGGAATTTGTTTTTGCCTGTTCATTAACGGCGGTACATCTGTCGCAACTGGCTGAAAACCTGATTTTGTGG
>DAOQNB010000457.1:0-5575 GCA_035335845.1 Acidobacteriota bacterium
ACGGGTGAGTTTGTCGTTTCAAAGAAAATGAAGAGTGCAGGAGTCTGTATGCTATCAATTCGTAGGGTTCTCGCTTGCTCCACAATTTGTTTACTGTTTTCTTCACTTACCTTGTTTGCTCAAACTACTGGTAAAAAGAACAGGAAAATTACGATAAAAACCAAACTATTAAGGTCAGCAATATTACCAGGTGAGCCTTTAGAAGTTATTTTTGAGGTTTCAAACCAATCCAATCAAGTTATTTCGATTGGAGGGCTTGATATTATGCGGGGAGATGTTGTTGTTTCTATTGCTTTTGAACATGGACAATACTTGAGATATAGAGGATATTGGGGAGCAGGAAGTTGTGGACCAGTCAAAATGATTAATCTTAAACCCAATCAACAAATATCTGCGACTGGGGTCATTCATTTCAATTTCAACGATTTTCCTGAAGCACTTCCTTCAGATTACGCATTTGAAAAACCAGGACATTATTTACTAAAGGCAAGATATGATAGTTATAATCCAACAATTGGTTATGTAAATTCAGACCCGGTACCCATCCAGATCATGGAACCAAAAGGTCAAGACGCAGAAGTATGGCAGATGATTCGTCTGAGTCGCGATATTGCAAATTTTATCACAACAAAGGGGTCTGCCTTTGTAGATATGGATGTTTACAAAACTGCCAAAAATGGGAGACTTATTGCGAGACAACTTGAGAAGATAATATCTAATTACCCTCAAAGTGCATATTCGAGATATATTCAAGATGCACTTACAACCTATTCTCAACAAATGACCCGATTCAGAATCATTCGACTCACCTCATTTGAGAATACGGTGAAACAAGCTGGACAATTTTTTATCAAAGGTGATTTTGACTCTGGAACTCGCCGACTCAACAGCATGCGTGACTTTCTTGCTCGAAATAATGAATTTCCAATGCTTTTCCCGCCAGATCTTCCCATAGAAGGATACATCGGGCTTGCCTATTTAATGAACAAAGAGTATGAAAAGGCGCTTGAATATTTGCAACCAGTAGTTAAATCACTGGCTCAAACTGAAGACCATGAGTTCATTCGAGATGCGACTATTTTTACTCTGCTCGTTCTAAATAAAGAGAATCAAGCTTTCAACCTCCTAAGTGCTCAAGAACAACCGCAGGAAAAGATTAATAAATTGAAGGAACAATTGACAGGCAATCAAGGATTCTCCTGTCAGGCTTATCTCAATCATGGCAACAGATAAATTGTTTTAAACAAAAGACACTAAAGGAGTTAAAACCTTTTAATTCTGGTAAAGATACTCTATGGCTGGAGAAAACCAGTTCATTTATTATGAGTAATGGAGAGAGACCAGATGCTGGGACGGAAGTCCAACCTGTGCCGGGACGAAAGTCCAGCCTGGTTACGCCCCGAAAGCCCCGACGAGCTTCCCGCCGGACAATGGGCCAACGCTGATTTGGGATCAGGGGCTCGGGGTCGGAGATCAGGGAAATACAATTTTTTCAATCATTTAGCCTTTCCATAATTCGAGAACTTCAGTCCAAAATGGTATTACCGAAAATTTCCAAACATTTTAACCACGGAAAACACGGCAAAGAATCAAGCACTTACCAAACCTAATATCTCAGAAGATTTATGACACGGTACTTATGGTTTGAATCAACTGCTGGCAATGAAGAATCCTGACTCAAAATCAGCAACTTTGCCGGTGAATGGGATTTTGACAGGGTGAGTGTCGAAGGTCGAAGGCTCACCACACTGGTAAATGGGTTGAAAAATGACACGCCTGAACAGTAAGACCAACCAGGTTTGGATTCAGGTTCAAAGATATTCGGCGGGAAAAGCAGGCTGACCAGAAAGAGTGCGCTATCTTTTCTTCAGCCAATTTTTTTGCTCAAATGAACTGAAAGATTTTTCTTGTGCTTGAGACACGACTGTTTCCTGTGTTACAAGCAAATCTCTGTCCTTCTCAAATACTCATTTCTCATCATCAATTTGCCTTCATAGCCAGTGAAGTACTTCAATTAACTCAGGTTGATAAGCCACTGACCACTGACTCAAAAACCCGAGACATTCTTATGGAATTCATTGAAAAAGTCCGTCTGATGGACGCGCCCCAAATGAACCGCGTCCTGGCCCGCATGGCTTCTGAAATTGTCGAACGCAACCACGGAATTGACGATTTGTTGCTCACTGGAATTCGACGACGTGGCGTTCCACTCGCCGAACGAATGGCTGACCGGATTACTGAACTTGAAGGCACCCGGCCTCCAGTTGGTATTCTGGACATTACCCTCTATCGGGACGATCTGACGCTGGTGGCCAGTGCTCCGGTGGTAAACCAGACGGAAATGCCGGAAGACATTACCCCGTACACGATTGTCCTGGTTGACGATGTGCTTTATACCGGACGGACGATTCGGGCGGCACTCGATGCGCTCTTTCATATCGGTCGCCCGAAACGCGTCCAGCTTGCCGTCATGGTTGACCGTGGATTTCGTGAACTCCCGATCCATGCTGACTACATTGGGGAGAAAGTGGCCACCAAGGCCAGCGAAATCGTCAAAGTCATGATTGATAGCATTGACGGTATCAATCAGGTGCTCATAGTTGAAGCGAAACCGTAACTGAAAAGCGGCGTCGAGCCGCCGCACTCCACATTATGAAAGACTTACTTGGCATTCGTCCGCTCAACCCCCAGATGATCCTTGATGTGCTGGATCGGGCGGATGGGTTTCTTCCACTCGAAACACCAGACCAGGCAACATTGTCACGCTGTGCTGGTCGGACGCTCGTGAACTTGTTTTTTGAAGCCTCAACCCGCACCCGCACCTCATTTGAACTCGCTGCCAAACGACTTGGAATGGAAGTCGTCAATCTGGTCGTTGGTGCATCAAGCGTCACCAAAGGCGAAACACTCCGCGATACCATTTTGACTCTGGATGCCATGCGACCTGATGCGGTGGTGGTTCGTCACTCCACTTCAGGTGTACCGGCACATTTGGCGAATTTTTCACAGGCGCATTTCATCAATGCCGGAGACGGTGCGCATGAACATCCCACCCAGGCACTGCTTGACGCGCTCACGATTCGACGACATTTCGGGAAAATCGCCGGGTTGACCGTGGCGATTCTGGGAGATGTGCTCCATAGTCGGGTTGCTCGCTCAAATGTCCATTTGCTGACCAAACTCGGGGCCCAGGTTCGAATCAGTGGCCCGAGAACGTTACTGGCCGATGGAATAGAGCACCTGGCGGATGGAAATGCTGGAACAGCAACGGTTTATACCTCCATTCAAGAGGCGGTGACTGAGGCTGATGCCATCATGATGCTGCGAATTCAGCGCGAACGCCAAAACAGTGCCTTCCTGCCAACCCTGGGTGAATACTTCAAGTTTTACGGTCTCAATCAAACCCGTCTTCAACTGGCTCACCCAAATGCGATTGTTTTGCACCCTGGTCCAATCAACCGCAATGTGGAAATCGCCTCTGAGATTGCTGATTCGGTGCAATCCAAAATCCTGGAGCAGGTTCAAAACGGTGTGGCCGTGCGCATGGCCGTGCTTGAGAAATTACTCCACTCCTGAAACCAACCCAAAAAGATCATTTTGATATATGACGGCTCCACTCCCAGCCTCTTTTGGTTCCTGGAAATCCCCAATTTCCGCTGATTTGATTGTCGCCAAGACCATCAACCTGCTTGAAATCCACGTTTCTGGCTCTGATATTTATTGGATAGAAGGCCGCCCGCTTGAGGCAGGTCGCAGCGTCCTGGTCAAATGGAATGGTGAGAGCACAACCACTGATTTGATTCCTGAAGGCTTCAACGCCCGAACCAGGGTTCACGAATACGGCGGCGCGCCAGTGCTCGTTGATGGCGAAACAGTGTACTTTTCAAACTATCGGGATCAACGGCTGTATCGCACAAGTTCAGGGTCCGCACCTGAAGCGATCACACCAGAAACCCAGATGCGATATGCGGATGCGGTCATTGATCGAGCGCGTCAGCGGCTGATATGTGTGTGCGAAGATCACTCACAGGAAGGTCAGGAAGCCCGGAATTTTCTGGGTGCGGTGGCACTCGATGGATCTGGAACTGTTTCAGTGCTGGTGGAGGGCAATGATTTTTACTCAACGCCGAGACTGAGCCCGGATGGAAAATTTTTGACCTGGATTGAGTGGTCACATCCCAACCTGCCCTGGGATGGCACCGAACTCTGGATGGCTGAAGTGGCTGAATCCGGTGAAATAAGGAACCGTTCCCTGATTGCTGGTGGCCGGGCGGTATCCATTGTGCAGCCAACCTGGTCACCTTCCGGCGAACTGTATTTTGTGTCAGACCAGACCGGCTGGTGGAATCTCTATCGCTGGAAGTCCAGCGACATTGAGCCATTGTGCCCAATGGAAGCTGAATTTGCTGAACCCCACTGGGTATTTGGGATGACGCTGTTTGCCATTGAATCAGCCGGGCGGATGGTGTGTAGCTACATTCAAAATGGTCAGTCACGGCTCGCCACACTCAATCTGCAAACAGGTGATTTTCAGGCAATTGAGCTTCCCTACACCAAGATTTGGAATGTGACGGCCATTCCGGGCGCGGCGGTTTTTTGCGCGGCATCCCCAACTGCATCAAGTCAGGTGGTGCGACTTGATTTGGAGACGCTCCAGATCGAAGTGTTGCGCCAATCCAGCACGATGGCGATTGACGAGCGGTTTTTGGCCGTCCCGCAGGCAATTGAATTTCCAACTGAGCACGGGTTAACGGCTCATGCTTTTTATTATCCACCGACCAATCCTGATTTTGAGGCACCTGAAGGTGAAAAACCCCCGCTGCTGGTCAAATGTCACGGCGGTCCGACCGGACAGACCTATCCGATTTTGACCTGGGGGTATCAGTACTGGACCAGTCGCGGGTTTGCGGTGCTCGATGTCAACTATGGTGGCAGCACCGGGTATGGACGGGAGTACCGCGAGCGGCTCCGGGCGGAGTGGGGCGTGGTTGATGTCCAGGATTGCATCAATGCCGCCCGGTATGTGGTGGATCAGGGGCTGGTGGATGCAAACCGGCTGGCGATTGATGGCGGCAGTGCCGGAGGCTACACCGTGCTCTGTGCATTGACCTTTCACAATGTATTTCACGCTGGGGCCAGTTTTTATGGTGTGAGCGATGCCATGGCACTGGTGCGCGACACCCACAAGTTCGAATCCCGATACCAGGATTTTCTGTTTGGCCCGGATTGGGAACGCGTGTGCGTCGAACGGTCTCCGATTCACTATGTTGACCAGCTCTCCTGCCCGGTGATTTTCTTTCAAGGGTTGGAAGATAAAGTCGTTCCTCCCAATCAGGCGGAAATGATGGTGGCGGCATTGGAACGAAAGGGACTTCCGGTGGCCTACGTGGCCTATGAAGGCGAACAACACGGCTTCCGCAAAGCTGAAAACATCAAGCGAACGCTCGACGGCGAGTTTTATTTCTATTCGCGCATCTTTGGCTTTTCTCCGGCTGATGACATTGAGCCGGTTCAAATGAGGAATGAAGAATGCGGTTAGTGATTGGTTCTTGGTTCTTGGTTCTTGGTTCTTGGT
>DAOQNB010000458.1:0-5555 GCA_035335845.1 Acidobacteriota bacterium
CTTGGTTCTTCTTCGAAAGTATTGATTTCTAAGCACCAAGCACCAAGTACCAAGTACCTGATTTAAACGTAATCCCGCAGCATTTTCCGAAGTTCAATCACGTGCATTTCTTCCTGCCCGATCATAGTGCGGGCAAATTCTTCCAAATACACGCTTCGGTCTTTTACGGTATCAAGCAGCGCTTTGTACAAATCAAGCGCCTTTCGCTCATGCACCAGACTTTCCGAAAGAATATCTTTGACCGAATGCTGGTTGGTTTCTTCAATGGTGGCAATGCGCAGGCTGGGATGTCCTTCGAGCCCTGTCAGGATTTCGCCTGCGGTCTGGGCGTGGAGTAGTGATTCGGTGGCCTGGGCTTTGAGAAATTGAACGATTGGAATCCGGTTTGGGCCAGTGACCATCAAGGCATAGTGTGTGTATCGAACGACTCCCGCCAATTCATACTCCATAATTGACTTGAGCAATTCGCACGTTTGAGGTGTATCGAGATCTTCCATGTTGTTTACCTTTCCTGGGTTTGACGGCGGGCGGGCGTACTGAAATACACCACAAGGAAAAGTGCCGTCGCCCCTGAGACCGCCAGCTTATAAGCGGGTGAAATATTGAGTGGTGAGAGAAAGCCTTCGATGAGACCAGCCACGACCAGCAGTGGCAGACAAATCATCATTAATTTAATGGCTTTGATCCCACGTTCGATCAGTGCTTCGCCCCGCCTCAGATTGCCGGGCATCAGTAATGCGCTACCTATCAGAAAACCCGCTCCGCCTGCAATAAAAATTGCCGTAAGCTCAAACACACCATGAGCTGCCATAAAAATCAAAATCGGAGTGAATTTGTACTTGATACACATCGCGGTCACCCCGCCAATGTGCAGGCCGTTGGTGGCCATAAAATAGAGCGACCCCAGCCCAAGAAAAATTCCAGTGGCAAACGAATACACCGCCACCCTGGCGTTATTGGTGAAAATCATGGACGAGGCAGCCTGATTGTTTTTGTTGATCATTTCCGTCCAGTTCTGTTTGGACTTGACCATGTCCAGAACTTCGGGCGCCAGTCGAAGAGAATACTGATCATCGAGAAACACAAAGACACCGCTAAATACCCCAACCACCATAAACACCAGGAAGGCCGCCAGGGTATAGCGCCACGTTTCTCGAAATAAAGCCGGGGCAGAATAGCGGTAAAATTCCCAGATTTCTTTAAAGCCGGAACTCTTTGAGCGGTAAATGGTGCCGTGTGCCCGGCCAACCAGGTTATTGAGATAATTCACCAGATGACTGTCTCGAATTTCCTGGTGGGCAATAGCAAAATCAGCCGCGGTGCGCTGATAGAGACGGCCAAATTCACGCACCTGCTCCCGGTGGAGATGGCTGAGCTGGCCGCGCAGGGCCAGAGACAGCATCTCTTCCAGTCGCTTCCAGTTTAATTGTCGGCGATCAATAAAATCTCGGCCCATAAAGAGAAGAATGAAGAATTGAGAATTGAGAACGAAGAATGAAGAATGAAATCAAACTTCTTTAGCCTGTCTTCTTCCGCCCTGAGCTTGCGAATCTTCAGCCCCAAGCCCATTTTCTTCTGCCCGATGTCTTCCGCCCGTGTTCTTCCGCCCTGGATCAGTAATTTCGCTGGAGCAGAAAATCGGCGTACTGATAGAGCAGGTCACGGGCTGGTGATGGAGGCAGCACATGAAGCTGCTGTTTTGCATCCTCAAGCAAATTCCAGGCAATTTCGCGGGCAAACGCAATCGAACCAGCGGCTTCCAGAAGCGCCACGGCTTCAGGTAATTCACGACTCAAGTTTGGATTGCCAAGATACTGGAGGAACCGCTCGCGTTCGGGTGATTTGGCATATTTCAAGAAGTGAATCACAATCAAGGTCTTTTTCCCGTCGCGGATATCAAGGCCAAGTGGCTTGCCCAACCGGAGGGGGTCGGCCTGAAGATCCAACACATCATCCCAAATCTGGAAAGCGGTACCGATCTTTTCCCCAAACAGGGCCATGGCTTTGACCTGTTCTTCGGTCCCATCCCCGGCCAGAACACCGCAAATGCAGCTTGCCCGGTAGAGGGCTGACGTCTTGCGCGAGGCCATAACCAGATAGTCTTCGATTTCAAGCTCCATCCGGGTCTCAAAGCTCATATCGTCAAATTGACCTAAACACATCAATTTGGCAGCTTTGGCCAGTACATCAACCATGCGAATGGCATGGCGGGCAACGCGAGACGCCTGCTCGACAGCTTTGGCATAGAGCAGGTCCCCGACCAGAAGCGAGGTTCGATCACCAAACTGACTATGGAGCGTTGGCCGTCCATGCCGTTTCTCGCTGTGATCCATCATATCATCGTGGATCAATGACAAATTGTGCAGGTATTCAACGGCCAGGGCTGGAGGAATGGCATCATCCAGAACACCACCCAGTGCTTCAGCGCAGGTGATAACCAGGAAAGGCCGTAATCGTTTCCCGCCACTTTTGAACAGGTAGGTGGTTGCTTCCAATAGAAGCGGCTGTGTTACCTCAGCAATATCTTTCAAAATCTCTTCATCAATCATTCGGGCTACGGTTTCTGCCCTGGCCATCAGGGCAATCGTTCCCGGCTCTTCAAGAAGTTCGCGCATGGTCCCCCGCTTTTCTCGGTGATGTAATTCTCACCATCCTACAATGGGCCAGATGCACTCGCAAGCACAAGCTTTCGGCAACTCATTTGTCAAAGGCATGCCAGCCCACAGGGTAGTTTGCTCAGTCACCAGGAGCCGAAAATAGTTTTGGCACATCCTACAGGCCCCCAAGCGTTGGCAGCAGACCTGAAGTTTCCCCCCGGATCCCTCCAAGCCTACAACTCAGAAGTAGGATGTGCCAAATCGACAATGAACGCCCTACAGACAGTGTCCAATAAGATCGCTCATTGAATGAACTGACTATACGAAAAACGACCAAATCGGTCAATACCCTTTTCCCTAAAATCATCCTAACTTCCTTACAAATTCCGACAAAACCACAATAAAACCAATAAAAACAATAATTCACCTTAAGGCAACTTATTCTCCGATAAAACACCTTGTTCCTCTACATGGAATCTGGTAGGTTTAACTCGACCAATAAAAACGACCAAAACGACCATTGCTTCCTTTTGAGTGATCTTGAACTGGAGCAAGCGATTCGTTGTTACTGAAATCCTGAAGATGGTGATCTATGACTCGCGCTTACTCAACTGCGGAAGTTTCTCAGATGTGGAATGTCAGTGAATCCACCATTAAACGGTGGGCTGATAGTGGGAAACTGGAGTGTATTCGGACACCTGGGGGGCATCGTCGGTTTCGCATGGAAGCGTTAATGGCCTTTCAGGAACAAAATCACCTGAAGTCATCAAACCTTTTCACCACTCCCCTTTCTATATCATCACTTTCTGATTCAGCCCTGAACCAGAACCACCACGTTGGCCAGGAACAGCACCTGCTTGAGCAGGTTGAAACGGTGACCGAATTCACTCCGGTCAAGACACTCCAGCAACTCTATTTTGATATGGCAATCCAGGGGAATCAGAAACTGGCTGAGGCATTTCTGCAGCGGTTATACCTGCACGGATATTCAATTCTGGATATCAAAGAAAAAGTGCTTACCCCTGTCATGCACCAGATTGGGTGGTTATGGCAACGAGGTGAATTGCAGGTTTATGAAGAACACCTGGCTTCACACGTAACCCTTTCAGCAACCAGGTATTTACACTACCTGGTGCCACATAAATCCGAGCATGGCAAGGTGGCATTGTGCGCCTGTTTGGAAGGGGATTTTCATGAAATTGCGCTCAACTGGTTGACTCAAACCCTTGAATCTGATGGCTGGCGGGTGATTGTGGCCGGGGCCAACACCCCGGTTCATTCGATTTCGGATGCCCTCAACCGGTTTCAACCGACGATTTTGTGTTTATCGGCGACGATCCTGTCCAATCTGGAGCATTTACGGCGAGATTATAAGACCTGCTGGGAACGGGCCAGGGAGCTGGGAACTCGGGTCATTATTGGCGGCGCCGCCTTTGACGACCCTGATACCCGCGCTCACTTTCCCCATCACTTTCATGGCACCAGTTTTTCCGACCTGATCGGGTACCTTCGGCGGGAGTTTCGCCACTGATTTGAGGTCCGGCAGACAGGGTTCTGGCCAGGTCACCATCTTCCTGACCAGATCTCACCACTACACCATTTGGTCACCAGTCTGTCCCCTTTCACACCTTTTCGTGCACAACCTCTTTATTCACAATAATTTATAAAAAAATCAGGCAACGATTCAAATTCCTGGTGTGTCAAATCGGCGCAAACATACAGCAGCGATGCTGAAACAATATTGATAGATACACAGGAACTTCTGGATGAGGAGCCCGATTATGAACAAACTGACGACTTCACTAATGACACTTCTTTTGGTAAGCGTGGTGGGCCTGGTGGATGCAGCACAGGCGCAAAATTACCCTTATTCTGGCCGGTTTCCACGTCCGGTCGATCAACAATATGGCAACTACCCACAAGGATATAGCCGGGAATATGCGGAAGACTATAACCGGGGTTTTCGTCAGGGTCGAAGTGATGGGTTAACGGATGGCCGCCGTGACGGTGCCCGCGAAGTCAAGCAGGAAAAATTGCGGACCTACTCAACCCGCCGCAATCCAACGATGGGCGAAATGGCATTTGCTGATGGCTACAACAATGGCTATCGCGAAGGATATGAGATCGGATTTGACCAGGAATTTTCCAAGGGGCTGCAGGAACAAACCCAGCGGGGATACAAAGATGGCTACAATGCTGGCTTGAAAGACGGACGCAATGCCATTGACCGCAACCAGTGGGATGAATCACTTCGCCGGTCGGCCCGGCCCGTAACCAATCTGCGCAACAAGTTCCAGAAAGCCTATGATGATGCCTTTGAACGTGGTTATCGCGAAGGATTCGAAAAAGGCTACCGTGAACGTCCAGCAGATTCAGGCAAGGATTTTCAGCGCGGCTATGTTGATGGATACAAACTTGGCTTCCAGGATGGCCAGCAAGCTGCCCGCTCAGGCCGGAATCGGGATGATGCGTTCCGTACCCGCCGGGCAAGCCGGGAAAACCAGTATGAACAGGGGTTTTCGAAAGGCTACTCTGAAGGCTTTGAAAAAGGCTTCCGCACTGCCGATCAGGGCCAGGGAAATCAGCAGGAGTTTGAGCGTGGATATCGCGAAGGATTTCGGATGGGGTTTGCTGAAGGTCAGGAAGCCGCCCGTGAACGGCGTAACCGCAATGATCGCAGCAATTCACTCTGGCGGCGACCAATCAAAACTGACTATGACCGTGGATTTATCAAAGGGTTCAACGAAGGTTTTGATAAAGGATATGACTCACGTCGGTGAGAATTGGGTTTGAAAACCAGGGTTCAGGGTTTGAAAACCAGGGTTCAGGGTTTGAAAACCAGGGTTCAGGGTTTGAAAACCAGGGTTCAGGGTTTGAAAACCAGGGTTCAGGGTTTGAAAACCAGGGTTCAGGGTTTGAAAACCAGGGTTCAGGGTTTGAAAACCAGGGTTCAGGGTT
>DAOQNB010000459.1:0-5545 GCA_035335845.1 Acidobacteriota bacterium
GAAGAATTGAGAATGAAGAATTGAGAATGAAGAATTGAGAATGAAGAATGAAGAACAACCATTCTGGTTCGCTGGTTCAACTTCAGGAAGTACTTCGTAAGGATTTACCACTCAGCGTTGTCCTGGGCGGTGGCGGCGTGCGTGGACTGGCCCATCTTGGTGTTCTCGAAGTCCTTTCTGAACAAGGGTTTCAACTGGCCGAGATTGTCGGTACCAGTGTCGGCGCGCTGATTTTGACCTACTATGCCGCCGTTGGGCTTGATGTGCCGACGATGCGGAAATTAGGTCTGGGGATGAGTTCACGGCACTTGCTCGGATGGGCATTTCTGCGGCGGTTTTCGCCTCCCATCCAGCACCGGTTTCGACGTCTGGCAGGTATCATCCCGGAATATCTGGACCGACTTTCCAATCTGCCCGGTGACCGGTTGTTTCACGGCGTTGAGCGGATTGGGCTGGTGGCGTATGACCTTGAATGCCGCGAAGAAATCGTCTTCCACAATCTGCAGCAGGAATTTCTGCTCAATGATGCACTGCGTGGGGCGGTGGCGATTCCTGGGATTTTTCCACCTCGGGAATGTCTGGCCGGAAGCCGCAAACTGCGGCTGATTGATGGTGGCGTGACCAATAAACTCCCGGTTGATAAACTGTTTTCTCCACCGTTTCAGCCAGCCCAAATACTGGCAGTTGATATTTCAAACCGAATTGAGCACCGTCAGGAAAACAGTCTCAAAATCAATCAGTTACAGGCACAGTTTCCCCAGATTCCAATTGTGACAGTCACGCCGGACACACTTGGGAAAGCGACTGTTTTGTATCGAACCAACGGCCTGGAATCATTGATTGAATCTGGCAAAGTTGTGACTCAGAAGCTTTTGAGCGATATCGCGAAATAGTCAGTACCACCCGCGTTAGCAGGTGGTACTGACTTTTAGACAAAAAAAGGGCACTCCCGCACGGGGAGTGCCCTTTCAAGTGTTGGGGAAGGGAACTTTTACTTAAATGCCTGAATGCCAGTGACTTCGTTGCCAATGATGAGGGTGTGGATGTCGTGTGTTCCCTCATAGGTGAGGACTGATTCAAGGTTGTTCATATGGCGCATGACCGGATATTCGCCGCTGATGCCATTGGCACCAAGGATGGTGCGGGCGGTGCGGGCGGTTTCGAGCGCCATGGCGACGTTGTTGCGCTTCGCCATTGAAATCTGGGCCGGAGTCACTTTGCCCTGATCTTTGAGCCGGCCAAGGTGCAGCGACATCATCTGAGCTTTGGTGATTTCAGTGATCATGTCGGCCAGTTTCTTTTGGGTAAGCTGGAATCCGGCAATCGGGCGGTCAAACTGGATGCGTGACAGGGAATATTCCAGCGCGGCATTGTAGGTTGCCATCGCTGAACCAACTGCTCCCCACGCGATGCCGTATCGAGCCTGATTCAAACAGGAAAGTGGTCCGCGAAGTCCTTCGACTTTAGGCAGAATATTTTCTTCTGGAATTTCGCAATCTTCAAAAATCAGTTCCGAGGTAATCGAAGCGCGCAGTGAATGCTTGCGCTTGATTTCTGGAGCTGAAAACCCAGCCGTGCCTTTTTCGACCAGGAAGCCACGAATGCTGCGGGTGTCATCTCCGGTTTTGGCCCAGACGACCGCGACATCCGCGACCGTGCCGTTGGTGATCCACATTTTGGCGCCGTTGAGTTTCCAGCCGTATTTGGTCCGTTCGGCACGGGTCACCATTCCGCCTGGATTGGATCCAAAATCCGGTTCGGTCAGACCAAAGCAGCCGATTTTGTTGCCTTTAGCCATTTCGGGCAGCCATTTGCGTTTTTGTTCTTCAGTTCCAAACGCAAAAATCGGATACATCACCAGCGAGCCCTGCACTGAAGCAAAGCTGCGCACTCCGGAATCACCGGCTTCGAGTTCCTGCATCACCAGCCCATAGGCGGTGCTGTTCATTCCAGCGCACCCGTATTCTTCGGGAAGGTTGGCGCCATACATGCCCAGTTCGCCCATGGCTTTGATCAATTGGGTTGGATACACACCCTGTTCATAGGCTTCCTCGATGACTGGCAGCACCTGTTCTTGAACAAAGCCGCGAACCATCGAGCGAACCATCAGTTCTTCTTCGGTGAACTGCGAATCCAGGTTAAAGTAATCTACATTTCGCATGAGATAAAACTCCTCAAAATTTCGGACCAGCAAGGTCAAAGGTTGATCACTCCCAACGGCGATGGGGGAAGAAATGAATGCGTTGCGATAAAGTGAAACGATATGATGAGAACGCCGTCAGAATGAAGGTTGAATGCAATGCGAGAGGATACCATTGGAATTTTCATTATGCTACCTCGACAAGTAGTCTGTAGTGGCTTGTTTGCTATCTTTTGCCTCAATTTTTGGCTTGCCAGTGAAGGGCGCGGTACACAAAGCCGTACACCGCCCCTCCACATTTCCCAAACCCTGAACCCTGAACCCCGAACCCTGAACCCTGAACCCTGCTTCAGCGGTTACCGCCTCGATCTGGTTCCAAACGATCCGTTTTATTTCAACAACGGCAATATTCGAACTGACTTTCAACGCTGGGTTTTTGATGGAATTGAGGCTGACCGGAATCTGAATGCTGAAACCGGCTGGGGGTTGACCACCGGCAACTCAGATGTGGTGATTGCGGTGATTGATTCCGGTGTCTGGCTGGAGCATCCAGACCTGAAAGAAAACCTGTGGCGCAACATTGGCGAAATTCCAGCCAATCAGGTGGATGATGACCAGAATGGCTTCATTGATGACGTCAATGGTTGGGACTTTATCGAGAACACACCAGACCCAAATCCAGATTTGGGAAATGGCCGCGATGACGACGGAAATGGCCTGGCCGATGAAAACACCGCACACGGAACAATTGTGGCGGGTGTGATTGGGGCTCGCGGAAATAATCGCACCGGCATTGCTGGTACCACGTGGCGGTGTCAGTTGATGCCACTCAAGGTTGCTCGCGATGATGGATCGGTGAGTGAAGATGCCCTGGCCGCTGCCATTCGCTATGCCGCGAAAAATGGCGCGCAGATTCTGAACCTGAGTTTAAGTCAGGCGACGGTGGGTGCCGCTGTTCGTGAAGCCATTGAATTTGCCCAGGCTCAAGGTGCGTTAGTGATTGCTTCCGCCGGGGATGAAAACACAGCTTCACCACGATTTCCGGCCCGGTTACCCGGTGTGATTGCCGTCGGCGCCACTGACAGCGGCTTTCGCGGAGCGCCGCGTGGTTTTAATGGATCAGCCATTGCCGAGCGGGCTTTTTTCAGTTCGTTTGGTCCGGCAGCGGTTGATGTTGTGGCGCCAGGGTTTGCCCTCTCGACATCAGTTCTCAGTGTGTTTGATGCGATGTCTGGCAGTGGAAATCCCGGAACGCCGGTGTATGCGTTTAGTGCTGGCACATCAATTGCCACCGGATATGTCTCGGGGTTGGCCGCATTGATCGTGGCGCAGGCCAAAACACAAAACCTGATACTGACAGCAGCAGAAATTCGCTATCTCATTGTGACGGCAACTCAGGAACTTCCTGACGACCCAGACGATAAACCAGATGCTGGAAAGACCTGGGCGGCACGCGGTCGGGTAGATTTCGTGAAAGCGCTCAATGCTGTACCAACGCGAGGTGTCTTGCCACTCATCCGAACCGTGGCTTTCGATGCCGGGAGGCGTCGGTTGACAGTGCAGGGTGACAATTTTCCGGAAGCTGACGCCGTTGTGACACTCGATGGCGCACCACTTCCGCGAGAAAACCACCGCTATCGAACACTGAGTTCGGGAATTGCCCGGAAATTGATCGTTACCAATGTTGATCCCAATCGGCTTCCGGCTGGAAGATCGGTTCAAATTGCCGTTCGACGCGTTTCAACTGGCCAAACCAGTGCGTTGTTTACTTTTACTCGTTGATAAGTCAGTAGTCAGTAGATAAAACCCAGATAGTTGAATCTGTGGAATTCTTGAAAAGAATTGTTTTTAAATGATTCAAATAGAGCCAAATCTATTTGATAGCATTTCGAAGTCCCAACACCTGACCACTAACCACTAGCTACAAAACTATGGAAGTTGTACTTGGATTTATTTCATTGGCTGGAATCTGGACCTGGATAAAAATCATGGGCTTACTGACTGGTATCCTGGCTGGTCAGTGGTATTTGCACCGCTGGTTTCAGCAAATGGCCAGAACGATGCGCTGGCAGGGAATCCACCAGTGGCTCAAACCCGGCATTACCCTCTGGTTTGTGGCTTTGAATATTCCCTCGTTCTGGATTTTGGGATGGTTGCTGTCTCACGGCATTCCATATCCGTATCTGGCTGGCCCGGCGATAGATCGGTTGCCAACTCTGGTTGCGTTGCCGTTTACAGTCTGGCAGTGGAGTTCGCTGGCCTGTATCGGAGTCCTGATTACAACCCAAATCAGTCACTGGCTTTGGAAGAAAAGTCAAATCTGGCGGGCCCGCCGCCGATTGGCCATCCGGGCCGCAGCCAAAGAACAACCAGCCGCGCCCGCCGTTTCTCAACCTGTTCCCCAGGTGCTGGAAGCCGTTCCAGCCCCAATTCCCACCAGTGTCCTTCCAGATGAAGCCACGCCCCTGATTCCACGTCCGGCAGTTGGGCGGCGAGAGTTTATCCAGGCCGCATCGCTGGCATTGACCACGTCTCCGTTTCTGGTCTCAACCTATGGCGCCTATATTGCCCGCGAAAGTTACCGGCTTGAACGGTTATCGTTGACATTACCCGGAATGCCGCCGGAGTTGCGTGGAACGACAATTGTGCAGTTAACCGATGTCCACGCCGGTGTGTTTATGGATCATCACCGGTTGATGGAGTTTGTAGACGTCGCCAATGGGCTGAATCCTGACTTGATTGTACTGACCGGTGACTATGTGCCGTATTCCAGCACCTGTGTTCCACTTTTTATTGGTGCTTTTCGACATCTCCGGGCTCGCTACGGAGTCTATGCCACTCTTGGGAATCACGATCTGTTTACCAACTCGGTGGATGCGCTGGCCGAAGGCTTCCGTAATCACAACATCCGATTACTCATCAATGAACAGGAAACTATCTGGATCCGCGGTGCCAAACTGAACTTGATGGGAATTACCTACATTCCTCAATCACGTCACGAACGCCTGGCGGATTTGACTTTTGACGCGGCGATGCGGAGACTGGAAGTGCGCGACACATCCATTTTGCTTTCCCATCAGCCAAACGTTTTCCCAAAAGCCCTGGAACGCAATATCCCACTTACCATCTCCGGACATACCCACGGTGGCCAGGTCAAAGTTGAATTTCTCGGCCAGGATATTGCCCCAAGTCGTTTGATGACAGATTTTACGGCTGGTCTTTACCAGCTTGACGGCTCTCAGTTGTATGTCAGCCGGGGCGTTGGTACCAGCGGCCCACCGGTCAGGCTCGGTTCCGTGCCGGAAATTACGCAGATCACGTTAGTGTAGGCCAGGCCGGACTCAGTATCTCGGGTTCCGGGTTCCGGGTTTCTAAAGGGATGAGGGATGAAGGATGAGGGATGAA